>NZ_NGVM01000119.1:0-559 GCF_002238115.1 Streptococcus sp. KR
ATCAAGGAGGTAATGATGTAAATTATGAAGCAGCTTTTCAAAAGCGAAAACAAGCGCCTGTGACGGAATCAAATTCTAGTTCTAAACCTAAAGTTACAGAGGTTAGAACAGGAAAAGAGACAGATATCACTACAAGTTATCAGCAACATCTTAAAAGACTTATTGCTGATAACAATAGCGATATTCAAAGCAGTCAAAAGAAAATTGAAGAGCTACATACGTTGATTGACACAAAGAATAAAGACAATAAGAAATTACAGTCCATTTATGATGCGATTTCGGAATTACACTAAGCAGTCCTGATAGGCTGCTTTTTTTGAGAGGTTATAGATGTTTACAACATTTTTTAAGAAAAATCACGACAATAGTGATGTATTTAAAAAGCTGATTCATAGACTATCTGATATGTCTGTCCAAGATCTTGAAAAAATAGACCGACTGTTAGATATCATTTTCACTCCAGATCAAGAATCAGAACAAGTAAAAACAGAATCAACTTATAGGGAAGAAACTTTGGACGACACATTAAAGGAAGCTAAGAATCAACTTCATAAGGAAC
>NZ_NGVM01000120.1:0-557 GCF_002238115.1 Streptococcus sp. KR
GTCCAAGAATTTGTTGAATATATCGAATATCTACATCACTATCTAGAAGCATTGTCGCAAAGCTATGTCTAAACATATGCGGTGTAATAGTTCTAGAAAAGTTATTTTGTTCAACGATTCTCTTTATTACTAAACGTACACTTTGCTCTGACAATGGTTTAAGTGAATGTTTCCCTGGGAACAAGAAATCATTGGATTCATTTCTTGTTTTATTTATATATGTTTCTAATAAATTGAATGTTTTTTGATCTCCTAAAAATAGGATACGTTCTTTCTTACCCTTTCCTATAATATGGAGTGTCTTATTAGACAGATTAATGTCTTTGAGATGAATGTGGCAAAGTTCAGAAATTCTGATGCCTGTTGAAAGTAAAAGTGAAATAATTAGTAGATTTCTTTCAGCGTGTTGTTTTTGATAGTCAGTTTTAGATACAATTACTTTCCGTTCTAAATATATAAAAATGCTTTTCAGAATGTCATACGGAATCGTTTTAGGCAATACTTTTTCAGTTCTAAATTGAAAGCGCAATTGATTGAAGGGATTCTCTTCAATTATG
>NZ_NGVM01000121.1:0-556 GCF_002238115.1 Streptococcus sp. KR
TACAAAAGATGATTCAACAAGGTTTGATAGCACAAGCTAGTTGGAAAACAAATGAAACAGTTGAACCTGTTAACGTTTTTAAAAGCTTTGATCATCGCCACAAGCTGCAGGCAGCAAGCTTACAAGGAATTTATAAGAATCACTCTCTTCCTAGAGAAAGGTTAAAAACGATTCTAAAAGGAAGCCATGGACATGTTGGAATATCCTTTGACATTGGTAAACCAAATAGACTGGTTTTTTGTGAATCGTTTATCGACTTGATGAGCTATTACGAACTTCATCAACAAAGTCTATCAGATGTTCGCTTGGTATCCATGGAAGGATTAAAAAGGTCTGTTGTTGCTTATCAAACTTTACGACTAATAGCTGAAGAAAATCAGAAGTTGGAATTTTTGGATACAGTAATACCTTCAAAGTTATTGCCTTTAATCAATACAATTCGTGATACCACCAGCTATTTTGATAATCATCCTGATTTATTGACACTTGCGGTAGATTGTGATGATGCAGGAAAAGATTTTTCTGATAAGTTATCTCAATCAGGATTTCCTGTTTT
>NZ_NGVM01000122.1:0-556 GCF_002238115.1 Streptococcus sp. KR
TAGTCTACATAGTGACGGCCACCATCTACCCATTTGCCCCTTACCATTTTGCCTTTAGAATCAACATAGTAACGACCGCTATCTACCCATTCATTCTTGGCCATCTTTCCATCTGATTTGAGGTAATAATTTCCTACCCATTTATTGCGAGCAGAGCTTCCTTCTGCTGTTAGATAATAATAGGAACCATGCTTTTTATCATAAATCCAGTCACTTTTAACCTTTTTTCCATCAGAATCAACATAATAACGACCACCATCTACCCATTGATTTTTAGCTCTCTTCCCATCTGATTTGAGGTAGTAATTTCCTACCCAGCCAGTCTGAACTTTAGATTTTGATTTATCCTGTTTAGGAGTTGTTTCTTTAGGTTTCGGTGCCGGTTTCGGTGCCGGCTTCGGCGCAGGTTTTGGTGCCGGCTTCGGCGAGGGTTTTGGTGCTGGCTTCGGCGAGGGTTTCTGTACTGGCTTCGGCGAGGGTTTTGGTGCTGGCTTCGGCGCAGGTTTTGGTACCGGCTTAGGCGCAGGTTTTGGTGCTGGCTTCGGCGAGGGTTTTG
>NZ_NGVM01000123.1:0-554 GCF_002238115.1 Streptococcus sp. KR
ATTTCGATTTCGGCTCTACAATATCTGTTGTTGGTAATAGATTTTTATCTATTACTGATGACAGATTTTTTGTTTTTCATTAGAATAAAAAAGCGGACATTTCCTGTCCGTTCATCAAAACCAACAACCACGAAGATTTTAGAGAAAGAAGGAAATGCCCTATGTCAAATGATACTACGAAAATGTTGTTAGGAATAGATGATAAACACTTAAAAATTGAGAATGGCAAAATAGGTGATGATGGGGTGATCCGATTAAACGGGTCGCTGAACTATTCCCCCAAGGCTTGCCGCAACTGTGGGGTTATTAATGATCACCAGATCATTGGCTATGGTTGGCGAAGGACCACCATTAGATTCGCTAAAACATTGGGCAGCACGGTTATCCTATGCCTCAATCGGCGAAACTTTCACTGTAAGGCTTGTCATACCAACTTCCTGGCGCAGACGAGTGCAGTGCCGAAGCACTGCACGATTTCAAATACAACCCGGAAACAATGTTTAGAGAAGTTAACGGAACCAGTGAGCCTCAAACACATTGCCAATGAATTGTCC
>NZ_NGVM01000124.1:0-549 GCF_002238115.1 Streptococcus sp. KR
TTAAAAAAGGAGATGATGACTTGAAAGAATTATCTTCAGGAAAACAAGTATTGGCCCATCACATTATCCAGTCTTTTTCTCCAGATGATAACTTGACTCCTGAGCAAGTTCATGAAATTGGCCGCCAAACGATGTTAGAATTGACAGGTGGGAATTATGAGTTTGTGATTGCAACACACACGGATAAAGATCATCTTCATAATCACATCATACTCAATACCACCAATACATCAACACTCAAGAAATTTCGTTGGGAAAAGAAAACCCTGAAAAATTTGAGAGCCATTTCGGACAAACATGCGGCACGGTATGGCGCTAAAATCATTGAGCCTACAATGAAAAATTCCTACACAAAGTATTCTGCTTGGCGTAGACAAAATAATTATCGGTTTGAAATTAAGGAACGTCTTGATTTTCTTCTGAAGCAGGCTCTTTCGTTGGAAGATTTTAAACATAAAGCAGCTGCGCTTGATCTTCAGATTGATTTCTCTGGTAAATTTGTGAAGTATAAATTACTTGATCAGCCTCAACAAAGAAATGTCCGAGATG
>NZ_NGVM01000125.1:0-549 GCF_002238115.1 Streptococcus sp. KR
TTAAAAAAGGAGATGATGACTTGAAAGAATTATCTTCAGGAAAACAAGTATTGGCTCATCACATTATCCAGTCTTTTTCTCCAGATGACAACTTGACCCCTGAGCAAGTTCATGAAATTGGCCGTCAGACAGTGTTGGAATTGACAGGTGGGAATTATGAGTTTGTGATTGCGACACACACGGATAAAGATCATCTTCATAATCATATCATACTCAATACAACCAATACCTCAACGCTTAAAAAATTTCGTTGGGAAAAGAAAACCCTTAAAAATTTGAGGGCGATATCGGACAAACATGCGGCACGTTATGGCGCCAAAATTATTGAGCCTACTATGAAAAATTCTTACACAAAGTATTCTGCTTGGAGAAGACAAAATAATTATCGCTTTGAAATTAAGGATCGTCTAGATTTTCTTCTGAAGCACTCGCTGTCGTTGGAAGACTTTAAACAAAAAGCAGTTGCGCTTGACCTTCAGATTGATTTTTCTGGCAAATTTGTGAAGTATAAATTACTTGATCAGCCTCAACAAAGAAATGTCCGAGATG
>NZ_NGVM01000126.1:0-544 GCF_002238115.1 Streptococcus sp. KR
TTCACTTCCTATTATATTATTAAGCATTTAAATGGCCTTGTGACATTTCAAAACCATTACCGTTGATGTCTTCAAAAACACAAGTCTGATTGTACGGCTTCCAGTCCCTAACAACCATAGAAGGATTTCCAGAAGAACTTGATAAAGTATATATCCGATAAAGACCATTGTTTACGCCAATATTAGGGATGTTAGCAAAGATAGAATCAATTGTATTAATACTGTCAGACCATTTATATGACTGATCTTGTAATGGTTTAAGAACTGCTTGCATAGAAGTTGAATTGACTAAGCTATTAATTTTTGTGTCGATTTCATTTTTAGTGTAAACGTTTCCAGCATCAGCTTTTGAAGCAATATTTTTCAGAAGAGTGTCAATTGATGTATCGTCTCCAGATAATTTATCGGCAATTTCTTTTAATGTATCAAGATCTTGTGGTGTTCCATCAACAAGAGCCTTAATTTGACTATTAATTTGACTATCTGCGTATAATTTTGCATTTGTCAACGTGGTAGCTTCTTTTGCATCTACTTCTGCTGATTT
>NZ_NGVM01000127.1:0-539 GCF_002238115.1 Streptococcus sp. KR
TTATTAAGGGCAAAATATTAGAGATGCTACGTGCATTTGAAAATATGTTCTTAGGGGCATTATCCTATCATTTTGAATTGGAATACAACTGTACTTATAATAAAATGGGTTCTTGGTTAGCGAGGAAAACTAAAAGGCATAATGTTGGGTATCAAAAAGAGGAAATTAAAAAAGGAGAAAGCAATTATAATATTGTCCCAATGTGGAATGAATTTTTTTCAACACAGTCTAATATCGATATGAATGGTGAAAAACAATTTTGGGATGCTTTAGAAAAATCGAGTTTTCTTAAGATGAATTCGCAATTAAAAGATATTTATCTTGATAAAATTCATGCAAAGCGATTTAGTAAAAACGAGATCAAATTTATAAAAAACAACTTCAGGCCTTCCAGGGTTAGAAATCAATGTATAACAGATATAATTAGATTTTCAAGTGTTACTCAAAAAAAATGGAAAGCAGATATTGCTAACTCTAATTTTTGCTTTTTTTTAGACGTAATTAGGGAATTTAGAAATAGTGCCTCTCATCCTGGATAT
>NZ_NGVM01000128.1:0-523 GCF_002238115.1 Streptococcus sp. KR
CACTGGTAAAGAATTCGTTGACTTCTTCATTGCTCATTCCATTAAATGGATTCTTTTTGTCTTCTTTAAGACCATGATTAGGATTTTCGAAATAAAAAAGGGCTTGAGACATGGCATCGATAGTGGCATCAGCACAATCAATTTTCGAAGTCAACGCCGTTCGATCAATTTTAATACCATATGGATTAGCTACTGTTACAGCATTAGCCAAGCAGGTTTGCAAAATCGGATCAGCCAGCATCTCAATATTTCCCGCAATAAACTGATTTCTCAAAAACACTGTGGGCGAGCTCAAACTAACCGTCCCTTGCTTTAAAGTAATAAAAGGCACTTCTGGCATATTATTGTCCAACCAATCAGTAATTGCGCTAGCTTGATAAGGATCATAAATAAACGCTTTGACTCTCAAATGATGATCGTTAACAAAATCCAGGAACCAGCGCCCAACAAAATCTTCATCAATTAAGCCATAAGAATTTTGCGAAATATCACAAAAGCCTAACTTTTCTGCGTTTGAGTAATT
>NZ_NGVM01000012.1:0-85669 GCF_002238115.1 Streptococcus sp. KR
AAATAATAAAGACATTTGGGGTGCTTTAGGCTGAGATGATACCCATTGAACCTGATACAGTTAAGACTGGCGAAGGGAAATGTGAAACGTTTTTTCGTATGGTGAAATGAACGATCTAATCTTATAAGTCAACTCTAATTCTTGATTGTAATTGGAGTTTTTTTGTTTATATAAGCTGGATGAAGGTGATACAAAGCATTTAGGTAGCTCTTCTTGAACGCCCTTGATTTTCTTTAAAAAGGTCAAGTAAAACTAGGATTTTCTTGATGTTTTGTTGATTACGAACGAGTAAAGAGAGGAAAAATAAATATGGAAACACAAGACTATGCATTTGAGCCAGGTTTGACTGTTGGAGAATTATTAAAAAGCAGTCAGAAGGATTGGCAGGCTGCAATCAATCATCGTTTTGTTAAGGAACTTTTTGCGGGGACAATTGAGAATAAGGTCTTAAAAGACTACCTGATTCAAGATTATCATTTCTTTGATGCCTTCTTATCCATGCTGGGTGCCTGTGTAGCTCACGCAGACCAGCTTGAATCCAAACTTCGTTTTGCCAAGCAACTAGGCTTTCTTGAAGCAGATGAAGATGGCTATTTCCAAAAGGCTTTCAAAGAGTTAAAAGTAGCAGAGAATGACTATCTAGAAGTGACCTTGCACCCTGTAACAAAAGCGTTTCAGGAGCTAATGTATTCTGCTGTGGCTTCATCAGATTATGCCCATCTTTTGGTCATGTTGGTCATCGCAGAAGGTCTCTATTTGGACTGGGGTTCTAAAGATTTGGCTCTACCTGAAGCCTATATTCATTCGGAATGGATCAATCTCCACAGAGGTCCTTTCTTTGCAGAGTGGGTTCAATTTCTGGTTGATGAACTTAATCGTATCGGGAAAAATCTAGAAGATTTGACAGAACTTCAGGAACGCTGGAATCAAGCGGTCGCTTTAGAATTAGCCTTTTTTGATATTGGTTATGACGCCTAGAGAAAGTTTAGGATATTTACAAATTTGATGAGGTAAATCATTCAATGTAACTGAAAAAAATTTCTTAACGAAAGATAGAGATCAATCGAAATCAGTAAATCGTATAAAGTGAAAAGGAAGGATTTCAATATGACAAGTTTAAAATTATTAAAAGAAAAAGCACCTTTGGTCATTTGCATAACCAATGATGTAGTAAAAAATTTCACAGCAAATGGATTAGTAGCACTGGGTGCATCACCAGCCATGAGTGAGTTTCCTGCTGATTTAGAGGATTTATTAAAGTATGCTGGTGGTTTATTAATAAACATAGGAACATTGACAGATGAAAATTGGAAATTATACCAAGCTGCTTTGAAAATTGCAGAGAAATATAATGTCCCAGCAGTTCTAGATCCTGTAGCCTGTGGAGCAGGAGAATATAGAAAAAAAGTAGCAGATGATCTAATCAACAATTATAAACTAGCAGCGATAAGGGGAAATGCTGGCGAGATTGCCTCTTTAGTGGGAATAAATGTGGCATCTAAAGGAGTAGATAGTGCAGGCGTAGATAATATTGACGAAATTGCTCTAGCAGCAAATGAGAAGTTCAATATTCCAATAGTAGTAACAGGTGAAGTGGATGCTATTGCGGTAAATGGAGAAGTGGTAACGATTCATAATGGTAGTGCCATGATGCCAAAAGTTATTGGAACTGGATGTTTATTAGGGGCAGTGGTAGCAAGCTTTATCGGACTAGAAAAAGGTCAAGAATTGAAATCATTAGAAACAGCAATGTTGGTTTACAATATCGCTGGAGAAATGGCAGAAAAACGTCCAAATGGAGATCTTCCTGGAACATTTAAAGTTGAATTTATAAATGCCTTATACGAGATTACAGATGAAGATGTAAAGAAATTCAAAAGAGTGAAGTAAGATGTTTCAAAAAGAATTACTAAAACTATATTTTATTTGTGGAACGACTACTTGCCAGGGAAAAGATCTATATAGAGTCGTTGAGGAAGCCTTAAAAGGTGGTATAACCTTATTTCAATTCCGTGAAAAAGGTGAGGGGGCCCTGGAAGGTAAAGAAAAAGTCGAATTAGCAATTAAACTACAGGATCTTTGTAAAAAATACAATGTTCCGTTTGTTGTTAATGATGATATTGATTTGGCGATGGAAATTGACGCTGATGGCGTACATGTAGGACAAGATGACCTTGGAGTTGATGAAATTAGAAAATTGATGCCAGATAAAATAATTGGTCTTTCTATAAAAAACGAGGAAGAATTTCAACAATCAAAAGTTGAATATGTAGATTATGTCGGTGTTGGTCCTGTATTTGATACCCAGACAAAGGATGATGCTGGTGGTGCTATAGGTTATGAAGGTCTTAAATTGATGCGGACACTATTGCCACAAATGCCCTTAGTTGCAATTGGTGGGATACAGACGAAACATATTAAAGACATTATGAAGACCAATGTTGACGGTGTTTCAATCATTTCAGCAATATCGTATGCAAAAAATATAGAAAAAACTGTTCGGGAAATGAGTGAACAATAGCTATCAATTTTTCCTTGGATTCTGAGGGAGTAGGATTTTCTTTTTTCTAAAAAACTATGTCCAGATTCAGCTCAAATGGCTAATCTATCAAACAAGACATTTGGTTTTTGCAAAAGAAAGATCTGCTGTCTTTGTGAGTGCAAGTCTGTATTTCCAGTTCAATTTCTTGAACTGAAAAAAATCGTTTGTTATAATAGTTATATAATAAAATAATAAAGACATTTGGGGTGCTTTAGGCTGAGATGATACCCATTGAACCTGATACAGTTAAGACTGTCGAAGGGAAATGTGAAACGTTTTTTTCGTATGTCGAAAAGAACTGTCTAATCTTGTAAGCTAAACTCTAATTCTTGATTGTAATTGGAGTTTTTTTGTTTATCAAAAGAGGATAGGCTGGACGTTAAGCCTTTCGGTAGCTCACCTTGAATACCCCACTTTTCTTTAAAAAAGGAGTTTTTTATGTTGAAAAAATGGCAGTTAAAAGATGTTATTTTACTTGCTTTCTTGTCTATCTTTTTTGGTGGCGTTTTTGTAGGATCCGGCTATCTGTTTGATGTCCTCACTCTGATTTTAGCCCCTCTTGGCTTGCAGGCCTTTGCCAATGAAATCCTCTTTGGTCTCTGGTGTATGGCTGCGCCCATTGCGGCCATCTTTGTTCCAAGAGTGGGAAGCGCAACGATTGGAGAAGTGCTAGCTGCGCTTGCTGAAGTCCTTTATGGGAGCCAATTCGGTCTAGGTGCCCTTTTGTCTGGCTTGGTTCAAGGTTTGGGAAGTGAACTTGGTTTTATCGTAACCAAGAATCGCTATGAAAGTTGGCTCTCTCTAACTGCTAATAGTATTGGGATTACGCTTGTTAGCTTTGTCTATGAATACATTAAGTTAGGTTACTATGCCTTCTCCCTTCCTTTTGTCCTTTCCTTGCTAGTGGTACGTTTTATTTCCGTCTTTTTCTTCTGTACCATCTTGGTTCGTGCCATTGTCAAACTCTATCATCAGTTTGCAACTGGAGGAAAAGCATAGATGGGGCTGGAATTACGGGAGATTCAGTCCCCAATCTTCTCGGAGCCACTTGATTTTACCTTTCATGGGCAAGCCTTTACCTTGTTAGTTGGGAGCAGTGGTTCAGGAAAATCAAGTCTCTTTCAAATAATAGCCCAAGTCAGTTCTCTTCCCTATAGCGGTCAAGTCCTGATAAATGGGAGCGAGGTCAGTCAGCTTTCTATCATCGAACGTGTCCAGACGGTTGGTATTCTCTTTCAAAATCCCAATCATCAATTTACCATGGAGAACTTGTTTGAGGAGCTGATTTTTACCTTGGAAAATATTGGGCATCCCGTTCAGGAAATTGATTCAAAAATAGCAGAGGTTGTCCAGCAATGTCGCTGCAAGGCGATTTTGCACCGTCCCATTCATCACTTATCAGGTGGAGAAAAGCAAAAGGCTGCTTTGGCTGTTCTCTTTGCTATGAATCCTAGGGTCTATCTTTTGGATGAGCCCTTCGCTTCCATTGACCGCAAGAGTAGGTTAGAGATATTGGAGATTCTAAAAGAGTTAGCCTCTAATGGGAAGACAGTCATCCTGTGCGACCATGATTTATCTGATTATGAAGCCTATATCGACCATATGGTGGAGCTAAGAGACGGACAACTAAGGGAAGTGTTTCAAATCCCTTCCTCTGAGATGACACAGGTTTCTTCAAAGAATGTTGCTTTTAGTCCAGAACTATTCCATATGGATAGAACGACTTGTGAGCTGGAGAAGCGTCCCCTCTTTTCGATTGCTGATTTTACATTCTACCAAGGGATTTCCTGTATCTTGGGTGACAATGGTGTCGGGAAATCCACCCTCTTTCGGTCTATTCTTCAATTTCAGAAGTATAAGGGGCGCATTACGTGGAGGGGGACAGTCCTGAAAAAGAAAAAGAGTTTGTATCGTGACCTAACGGGTGTTGTTCAGGAAGCTGAGAAGCAGTTTATCAGAGTCAGTCTGCGAGAAGAGCTTCAATTAGATGGACCTGATTCTGAAAGAAATCAGCGGATACTCCAAGCTTTACAATATTTTGATCTGGAGCAGACTCTTGATAAGAGTCCCTATCAATTAAGTGGTGGCCAGCAAAAGATTCTTCAGCTCTTGACCATCTTGACTAGCAAGGCTTCTGTGATCTTACTAGATGAACCTTTTGCAGGTTTGGATGATAGAGCTTGCCATTATTTTTGTCAGTGGATTGTGGAGGAGAGAAATCAAGGAAGAAGTTTTCTGATCATTAGCCATCGTTTGGATCCCTTGATCTCTGTGGTTGATTATTGGATTAAGATGACTAGTCAGGGTCTCAGTCATGTGAAAGAAGTGACAATTACTAAACCACTCACATCTCAGAGTAGCAATACCCAAGGGGAGGTGAAGTAGTATGGTCAAAGTAGCAACCCAGACACCGATTATCAGTCTCTTCTTGCTGATTTTATCCTTGGAAACATCTTTCATTCCTTCGATTGCTCTGAATCTTTCAGTAGTCGCATTTTGCATTCTCTTTATGCTCTATTACCGGCGATTTAAAGTATTGGCTTGGATGATTCTGCTCGCCATTTTGCCATCTTTGGCCAACTACTGGGCAGTTCAGTTACACGGAGATGCTTCGCAGGCAGTGATGCTTGGAACGAGGGCCTTTGTGACCGTTTGTATTGGTCTTGTCTTTGTTTCCTCTATTTCCCTAAAAGAGCTTCTTTTGTACTTGGCTCAAAAGGGGTTATCACGGTCTTGGGCTTATGCCTTGATTGTGGTATTCAATTCCTTCCCCCTTATTCAGCAAGAAATCAAGTCCCTCAAGGAAGCTTGCTTATTACGCGGTCAAGAACTACATTTTTGGTCGCCCTTGATTTATAGCAAGGTTCTGATGACAGTCTTTAGGTGGCGCCATCTTTACCTGAGAGCCCTGTCGGCGCATGGATATGACGAACATGCACAGGTGGAGAATCGCTATCGAACTTTTTATATTCCTCAAAGGACAATATTCATCTACCTGCTGTTCTTTTTATTACTTCAAACCAGTCTATTTTTATAAAGGAGTTATTATGGAATTTACAGATATTGCGATGGAATTATCCAAGGAAGCTTGGCAGGCATCCTTTCATCATCCCTTTGTTTTACAGTTGCAAGAGGGGAATTTAGAACCTGCAATTTTCCGCTATTACTTGATTCAGGATGCCTACTATCTGAAGGCTTTTTCAGAAGCCTATCACCTCTTGGCTGAAAAGACTTCCAACCAAGAGATGAAGAGACTCTTGAAACAAAATGCTCAGAGTCTAGTGGAAGGTGAGTTATTTATCCGCCAACAATTTTTCAAGGAATTGGAAATCAGCGACCAGGAAATGGAGCAACATCCAATCGCTCCAACCTGCTATCATTATATCTCTCACATTTATCGTCAATTTGAAGAAGAAAATCTAGCCATTGCCTTTGCAAGTTTGCTGCCTTGTCCTTGGCTATATCATGATATAGGCAAATCACTTAATCTTAAACCATCACCAAATCCTCTCTACCAACAATGGATTGAAACTTATATTACGGATGAGTTAGAGCAACAGATCAGAGAGGAGGGAGCGCTGGTTAATCAACTCTATCGAGAAAGTGACGAGACAGACAGGAAAAAAATGCTAGATGCCTTCCACATTAGTGTTCACATGGAAGCCAAGTTTTGGGAAATGGCCTACCAACACCAGACATGGAAGAGTGATTTACACTCTTTAGAAAAAGGAGAAGAATAGAAATATGAGAAAGAACCAATTGCAAGTTCACAAATTAACCATTTTATCTATGATGATTGCCCTTGATGTAGTCCTTACACCTATCTTTCGGATTGAGGGAATGGCACCGATGTCCAGTGTAGTCAATATTCTAGCAGGAATCATGATGGGACCTGTTTATGCTTTGGCTATGGCTACAGTGACAGCCTTTATCCGTATGACGACTCAAGGGATTCCGCCTTTAGCTCTCACAGGAGCGACTTTTGGAGCCCTTCTAGCAGGTCTCTTTTATAAGTATGGTCGAAAATTTCATTATTCCGCTCTAGGAGAGATTTTGGGAACAGGTATTATTGGTTCTATTGTTTCCTATCCTGTTATGGTACTCTTTACAGGATCAGCTGCTAAGCTTAGCTGGTTTATCTACACGCCTCGATTTTTCGGAGCAACCTTGATTGGCACAGCGATTTCCTTTATTGCCTTTCGATTTTTAATCAAGCAGGAATTCTTTAAAAAAGTGCAGGGATGTTTCTTTGGTGAAAGGATAGACTGATGCAGGCATTGACAAATCCTTTTCCTCTGGAAAAGACTTCCCTCATTCACTGTATTACCAATGAAATTTCTTGTGAAATGCTGGCAAATGGGATTTTGGCTCTGGGATGTAAACCTGTCATGGCAGATGACCCTCGTGAGGTTCTCGATTTTACTAAGCAAAGCCAGGCACTCTTCATCAATTTGGGGCACTTGTCAGCTGAGAAGGAAAAAGCAATCCGTATGGCAGCTTCTTATGCAGCTCAAGCTTCTCTCCCAATGGTAGTAGATGCGGTTGGCGTAACGGCTTCATCCATTCGTAAGAGCTTAGTCAGAGATCTTTTAGAATACAAGCCTATGGTCCTTAAAGGAAATATGTCAGAAATCCGAAGTCTTGTTGGTTTAAAGCACCATGGAGTTGGGGTTGATGCGAGTGCTAAAGATCAAGAAACTGAGGATTTGCTTCAAGTCTTGAAAGACTGGTGTCAAAGCTATCCTGGATTTTCTTTTTTGGTAACAGGTCCCAAGGACCTCATCGTTTCGAAGAATCAGGTCGCTGTATTGGAGAATGGCTGTGCAGAGTTAGACTGGATAACAGGGACAGGAGATTTGGTTGGAGCCTTGACAGCCGTTTTCCTCAGCCAAGGAAAGACTGGATTTGAAGCTTCGTGTCTAGCAGTTTCTTATCTCAATATCGCTGCTGAGAAAATAGTTGTTCAAGGAATGGGATTGGAAGAATTTCGTTTCCAAGTTCTCAATCAGCTCTCTCTCCTCAAAAGAGACGAAAATTGGCTAGATGCTATCAAAGGAGATGTTTATGAATAGAAAGGCGCTTAGACTGTATCTGGTAACCAATCGCTACCAAGATTCCTTGGAAAGTTTTCTTGAAAAGATTGAGACGGCCTGCCGTTCAGGGGTCACCATAGTCCAATTACGAGAAAAAAATCTCACAACCAATCAATATTATCAACTGGCAAAACAAGTCAAGGAAATAACAGATGCCTATCAGGTACCCTTGATCATCGATGATCGTTTGGATGTTTGTCTTGCAGTTGATGCTGCTGGTCTGCATATTGGCGACGATGAATTACCCGTTTCGGTTGCCCGCAAAGTCCTAGGTCCTGAAAAAATCCTCGGTGTCACAGCTAAAACAGTAAAAAGAGCCCTCGAAGCAGAAGAAGGGGGAGCAGATTACTTGGGGACAGGAGCCATTTTCCCTACCACGACCAAGGAAAATGCCCCTATCACCCTGATTTCAACCTTGAAAACAATTTGCCAAAGGGTCGCTATTCCAGTAGTTGCTATTGGCGGCTTGACATCAGAGAATATTGACCAACTTATCGGCACGGGTATAGCTGGTGTAGCGGTAGTACGTGATTTGATGCAGGTAGAAGATATAGAGGCAAAAACGAAAGCCTTTTTAACAAAGTTGGATGACATTATTTTCTAATTATTACTCAATGAAAATCAAAAAGCAAACTAGGAAGCTAGCCGCAGGTTGCTCAAAGAACAGCTTTGAGGTTATAGATAAAGCTGACGTAGTTTGAAGAGATTTTCGAAGAGTATAAAAACTCTCTAATTCCCTTAAAGTGGGAACTAGAGAGTTTTTTTAATCTTTAAAGCTTGTATGGTTGACTGGGCCAGAACCATGACCGAGTTGAGGGGCGTCTTGGATGGCTTTCGTGATAAAGGCCTTGGCCTTATCAACTGCCTGATAAAGGCTTTTTCCCTTGGCTAGTTCAGCAGTAATCACTGCAGCAAAGGTACATCCAGTACCATGGGTGTGACAGGTTTGAATTCGTGGACTTTCCCAGACAAATTGGTCATCCTTGGTAAAGAGGAAATCCTTGGCACCGCCTTCGAGATGGCCACCTTTGATTACCACAGACTGAGGACCAAATTCTTTTAAAATCAGGCGACCGGCACGTTGCATGTCTTCAGGATCATGGATTGAAAAACCAACAATCTCTTCTGCCTCAGGAAGATTCGGTGTGATAATACTTGCAAGTGGAAGCAGGTTTGTTTTTAGGTAAGTTCTGGCACTGGTATCAATCAGAGTGTCCCCGCTCGTAGCGACCATAACAGGATCAAGGACGTATGGACAATCCAGCTTTTTAAGATAGGGCTGGATAATTTCCATGATTTCGGTAGTTGCCAACATTCCAGTTTTTACAGCCTGAGGTGGAATATCAGAAAAGACACTCTCCAATTGGGCTTTCAACATTTGAGGAGAAACGTGCTCGATTAGCTGAACGCCTCGGGTATTTTGAGCGACAAGACTGGTCACAACGGCCATTCCATAGACATCTCTAGCTTGGAATGACTTTAAATCTGCCATAATGCCAGCCCCACCACTAGGGTCAGTCCCTGCAATGGTCAAAGCAACGGGTAAATAAGTCATCTAAAACCTCCCAACCAACTGAAGTTTGTATTCTTAAGAACAAGCTAGTCTGTTTCAGGAAGGCAATAGAAGACTGCTAGTCCCCATTATCATTTCCACTTCCATCAGCTAGCATTACCTAGATTGAGTCAAAGGGTCTAACAGTCGTTAATCTCAGCTTTACGCACCCCTAGTGGTTGTTTTCTTTTTTCTTTAGTATAGCATATTTTTATAGTTTATATAGTAAGATTTGACTGAAAATCCTTTATCAAGTTGTTAAAATTCAATTTTTCAAAGAAAAGATTGATTTTATAATTGACAATTGTAGATTTTAAGAGTATACTGATAATTGTAATTGACAAATGTAGATTTTGGAGGTGTGCTAATGCAGATTTCAGATGCAGAATGGCAGGTCATGAAGATTATTTGGATGCAAGGAGAGCAGACTAGTACGGATTTAATCAGGGTTCTAGCGGAGCGGTTCGACTGGTCCAAGTCAACCATTCAAACTCTTTTGGCTCGTTTGGTTGAGAAAGAGTGTCTGACAAGGAAAAAAGAAGGTAAGTCCTTTATCTATTCAGCCCTTTTAACTTTGGACCAAAGTCGAGATTTGCTTGTCCAAGATATCAAGGACAAGGTTTGTTCTCGTAGGATTAAGAACTTGTTGGCTGATTTGATTGCTGAATGTGATTTCACTCAGGCTGACTTGGAAGACTTGGAAGCTGTGATTTCTGAGAAGAAATCAAGCGCTGTAACAGAAGTAAAATGTAATTGTATGTAAAGGAGACGTCATGTTAAATAGTATTGTAACCATTATTTGTATTGCCCTTATCGCGTTTATCTTGTTTTGGTTTTTCAAAAAGCCTGAAAAATCTGGACAAAAGGCCCAGCAAAAAAACGGCTACCAAGAGATTCGAGTGGAAGTCATGGGAGGCTATACGCCTGAGTTGATTATCCTCAAGAAATCAGTGCCAGCCCGCATTGTCTTTGACCGTAAGGACCCTTCACCATGTTTGGACCAAATTGTTTTTCCAGATTTTGGTGTACATGCGGACCTGCCAATGGGTGAAGAGTATGTAGTGGAAATCACGCCTGAGCAGGCTGGAGAGTATGGTTTCTCTTGTGGCATGAATATGATGCACGGTAAGATGATTGTAGAATAGGAGAATGATATGACTGAAATTATAAAAGCAAATCTTGAAAATGGTGTTCAAAAAATCCGTATCACGGCAGACAAAGGCTACCATCCAGCCCATATCCAGCTTCAAAAGGGAATTCCTGCTGAGATTACCTTTCATCGAGCAACTCCTTCAAACTGTTACAAGGAAATTCTGTTTGAAGAAGAAGGCATCTTGGAACCAATCGGCGTAGACGAAGAGAAAACAATTCGTTTTACACCTCAAGAATTAGGCCAACATGAATTTTCTTGTGGCATGAAGATGCAAAAGGGAAGTTATACAGTTGTTGAGAAGACTCGAAAATCTCTATCACTTTTACAGCGTTTTTGGATTACTAGTATCTTTACTGTGCCTCTTGTGATCCTCATGATTGGGATGTCGACAGGAGGAATTAGTCACCAAGTCATGCGCTGGGGCACCTTTTTAGCCACAACACCGATTATGCTAGTAGCAGGTGGTCCTTATATCCAAAGTGCTTGGGCTAGTTTTAAAAAGCATAATGCCAACATGGATACCTTGGTTGCTCTGGGAACCCTAGTGGCCTATTTCTATAGCTTAGTTGCCCTCTTCGCTGGCCTCCCCGTTTACTTTGAAAGTGCTGCCTTTATCTTCTTCTTCGTTCTTATGGGAGCCGTTTTTGAGGAGAAAATGCGGAAAAATACTTCCCAAGCTGTGGAGAAATTACTTGACTTGCAGGCTAAAACTGCAGAAGTCTTGCGTGAGGATAATTATGTTCAAGTCCCTTTGGAGCAAGTCAAGGTAGGTGACCTGATTCGAGTGCGTCCCGGTGAAAAGATTGCGGTTGATGGTGTCGTAGTAGAAGGTATCTCTAGTATTGATGAGTCTATGGTGACAGGTGAGAGTCTGCCTGTGGACAAGACAGTTGGAGATACCGTGATTGGCTCAACCATCAATAATAGTGGAACGCTTGTTTTTAAGGCAGAAAAAGTTGGCTCAGAGACAGTTTTGGCTCAGATTGTGGATTTTGTGAAGAAAGCTCAGACAAGTCGTGCGCCGATTCAGGACTTGACGGATAAAATTTCAGGCATTTTTGTCCCAGCAGTTGTCATTTTAGGGATTGTGACCTTTTGGGTTTGGTTCGTCTTGCTCAGGGATAGTGTAGTTGTGCTTGGAGCGAGCTTTGTGTCTTCGCTTCTCTATGGAGTAGCAGTTCTGATTATTGCCTGCCCTTGTGCATTGGGACTTGCAACACCGACAGCCCTCATGGTGGGGACAGGTCGCAGTGCTAAGATGGGAGTTCTCCTTAAAAATGGAACGGTTCTACAGGAAATCCAGAAAGTCCAAACTATTGTCTTTGATAAAACAGGAACTTTGACGGAAGGGAAACCAGTGGTAACAGATATCATCGGCGACGAGGCAGAGGTGCTTGGATTGGCAGCTTCCTTGGAAGAAGCTTCACAACACCCACTGGCTGAGGCCATTGTCAAGCGAGCGACTGAAACTGGACTTGAGTTTCACACTGTTGAAAATTTCCAAGCCTTGCACGGAAAAGGTGTCTCAGGGCAAATCAATGGAAAACAAATTTTGCTTGGAAATGCTAAAATGCTGGATGGCATGGATATTTCTAGCATTTATCAAGAAAAACTAGAACAACTGGAAAAAGAAGCTAAGACAGTTGTGTTCTTGGCTGTTGAGAATGAAATCAAAGGCTTGCTTGCTCTGCAAGATATTCCTAAGGAAAATGCTAAGCTTGCCATCAGTCAGTTGAAAAAACGAGGTCTTAAAACAGTCATGCTGACAGGAGACAATGCAGGTGTGGCGCGTGCAATTGCCGATCAGATCGGAATCGAAGAGGTCATTGCAGGTGTCTTACCAGAAGAAAAAGCCCATGAAATCCATAAACTACAAGCGATTGGAAAAGTAGCCTTTGTTGGTGACGGTATCAATGACGCTCCTGCCCTCAGTGTAGCAGATGTGGGGATTGCTATGGGAGCTGGAACAGATATTGCCATCGAGTCAGCAGATTTGGTGTTGACAACCAATAATCTTTTAGGAGTGGTTCGTGCCTTTGACATGAGTAAGAAAACCTTTAATCGAATTCTGCTCAATCTTTTCTGGGCCTTTATCTACAATGTCGCCGGAATTCCGATTGCAGCAGGAGTCTTTTCAGGTATTGGACTGGCACTCAACCCAGAACTAGCAGGGTTAGCCATGGCCTTTAGTTCTGTATCTGTGCTGACCAGTTCCCTTCTCTTAAACTTTAGTAAAATAGATTAAAAGCGGGCTTGCTCGCTTTTTTATTATAAAACAGAAACTAAAAACGTTTTCAAACTGTACTGTAATAGAGAATAAAAACTTCTGAGCAGATTCTTAGTAAAGTCAAAATAAATGTGATAAATTAGTAGTGTAAAAATTTACTGAAACGTTTTCAAAAACTATATGAAACCTTTTTTAGTAGATTTAAAAATATTTGAAGGAGAGTTATCATTATGACTCAAGGGAAAATTACTGCATCTGCAGCAATGCTTAATGTATTGAAAACATGGGGCGTAGACACGATCTACGGTATCCCATCAGGAACACTCAGCTCATTGATGGACGCTTTGGCTGAAGACAAAGATATCCGCTTCTTGCAAGTTCGCCACGAAGAAACAGGTGCTCTTGCAGCGGTTATGCAAGCTAAATTCGGCGGCTCAATCGGGGTTGCAGTTGGTTCAGGTGGTCCAGGTGCGACTCACTTGATTAACGGTGTTTACGATGCAGCTATGGATAACACTCCATTCCTAGCAATCCTTGGATCACGTCCAGTTAACGAACTCAACATGGATGCTTTCCAAGAATTGAACCAAAACCCAATGTACAACGGTATCGCTGTATACAACAAACGTGTAGCTTATGCTGAGCAATTGCCAAAAGTTATTGACGAAGCTTGCCGTGCTGCAGTTTCTAAAAAAGGTCCAGCTGTTGTTGAAATCCCAGTAAACTTCGGTTTCCAAGAAATCGACGAAAACTCATACTATGGATCAGGTTCATACGAGCGTTCATTCATCGCTCCTGCTTTGAACGAAGTTGAAATCGACAAAGCTGTTGAAATCTTGAACAATGCTGAACGTCCAGTTATCTATGCTGGTTACGGTGGTGTTAAAGCTGGTGAAGTGATCACTGAATTGTCACGTAAAATCAAAGCACCAATCATCACAACTGGTAAAAACTTTGAAGCTTTCGAATGGAACTATGAAGGTTTGACAGGTTCTGCTTACCGTGTTGGTTGGAAACCAGCCAACGAAGTGGTCTTTGAAGCAGACACAGTTCTTTTCCTTGGTTCAAACTTCCCATTTGCTGAAGTTTATGAAGCATTCAAGAACACTGAAAAATTCATCCAAGTGGATATTGACCCTTACAAACTTGGTAAACGTCATGCCCTAGACGCTTCAATCCTTGGTGACGCAGGTCAAGCAGCTAAAGCTATCCTCGACAAAGTAAACCCAGTTGAATCAACTCCATGGTGGCGTGCAAACGTTAAGAATAACCAAAACTGGCGTGATTACATGAACAAACTCGAAGGTAAAACTGAGGGTGAATTGCAATTGTATCAAGTTTACAATGCAATCAACAAACATGCTGATCAAGACGCTATCTACTCAATCGACGTAGGTGACACTACTCAAACATCTACTCGTCACCTTCACATGACACCTAAGAACATGTGGCGTACATCTCCACTCTTTGCGACAATGGGTATTGCCCTTCCTGGTGGTATCGCTGCTAAGAAAGACAATCCAGATCGCCAAGTATGGAACATCATGGGTGACGGAGCATTTAACATGTGCTACCCAGACGTTATCACAAACGTTCAATACGACCTTCCAGTTATCAACGTTGTCTTCTCAAATGGTAAATATGCCTTCATCAAGGACAAATACGAAGACACAAACAAACACTTGTTTGGTTGTGACTTCCCTAATGCTGACTATGCGAAAATCGCTGAAGCTCAAGGAGCTGTTGGATTTACAGTTGACCGTATCGAAGACATCGATGCAGTTGTTGCAGAAGCTGTTAAATTGAACAAAGAAGGTAAAACTGTTGTGATCGATGCTCGCATCACTCCACACCGTCCACTTCCAGTAGAAGTACTTGAATTGGATCCAAAACTTCACTCAGAAGAAGCAATCAAAGCTTTCAAGGAAAAATACGAAGCAGAAGAACTCGTACCATTCCGCCTCTTCTTGGAAGAAGAAGGGTTGCAATCACGCGCAATTAAATAATTTCTCTCGTCGAAAATCAAATGTAAGCATTGAAGATTTTACTCTTTGATTTTCACAGAGAGAAACTTAAAAAGATCGGAGCAATCCGGTCTTTTTCTGGAGGATAGTAAATGAATTTAAATCAATTAGATATTATCGTTTCAGATGTTCCCCAAGTCTGTGCTGACTTGGAGCGTATTTTGGATAAAAAGTCCGATTATGTTGATGACAGTTTTGCTCAATTTACGATTGGCAGTCACTGTCTGATGTTGTCCCAAAATCATTTGATTCCTTTGGAAGATTTTCAGTCAGGAATCATTCTTCATATCGAGGTTGAGGATCTAAATCAGAATTACCAACGTTTAAAAGAGATCGGTGTCGAGATTTTACATGGTATTTGTGAAACGGATTGGGAAACAGAGTCCTTATTAGTTAAAGGCCCTGCTGGTCTAGTGCTTGATTTTTATCGTATGAAATAGGACATAGTAGAGTTTGATCGCCAGCAAAAGTTATAGCATAAGAGGGGATTTCTTTACTATTTTTATAAAATCTTCTCCCTACTTTATAAGATTGGAAAAAGAGTTCAATTAGATGGAGCTTTTTGCTATAATGAGGGGAGAAAAATCAGACAGGAGAATATGATGTCAGAACCATTATTTTTACAATCAGTTATGCAAGAAAAAATCTGGGGTGGGACCAAGCTACGTGATGAGTTTGGCTACGACATCCCAAGTGAAAAAATTGGCGAATACTGGGCTATCTCAGCTCATCCAAATGGTGTCTCTAAAGTTGCTAATGGTAGTTTTGAGGGAACAGATCTAGCTACTTTGTATGCAGAACACCGTGAATTGTTTGGCAATCGTCCTGAGTCTGTATTTCCGCTTTTGACCAAAATCCTCGATGCCAACGACTGGCTCAGTGTTCAAGTTCATCCAGATGATGCATATGGACTAGAGCATGAAGGCGAACTTGGAAAAACAGAATGCTGGTACATCATTGCTGCGGATGAAGGTTCAGAGATTATCTACGGTCACAATGCCAAGTCAAAAGAAGAACTCCGTCAGCAAATAGAGGACAAGAACTGGGATGCCTTGCTTACCAAAGTGCCTGTTAAGGCTGGAGATTTCTTCTATGTTCCAAGTGGCACCATGCACGCTATTGGTGCGGGCATCTTAATTCTTGAAACCCAACAGTCTAGTGACACCACCTATCGTGTCTATGACTTTGACCGCAAGGATGACAATGGCAACTTGCGTGAACTTCACCTTGAAAAATCTATCGATGTTTTAAACATTGGCGAGCCTGCCAATAGCCGTCCTGTAACTATCAAAACTGATGATTTGTATTCAACTCTTCTTGTGTCTAATGACTTCTTCGCAGTTTACAAGTGGGAAATTACTGGAAAAGTTAACTTCGAAAAGACAGCTGACTACAGCTTGTTGAGTGTCTTGGCTGGTCAGGGTCAACTGACTGTTGATGGGAAAAACTATCCAATCCAAAAAGGTAGCCACTTTATCCTACCAAGTGATGTTGAATCTTGGACTTTGGAAGGGCAAGGTTTGGAATTGATTGTTAGCCATCCATAAAAAAGAAAGGGCCTGAGTTCACTACTCAAGTCCTTTTTGATTACATAAATTGGGCGATAAAGACCACAATGATGATGATAGGAATGATGAAACGAAGGAGGAAAAGCCAGACTTGGAAAAGTCCTTGTTTCCAGGCTCTTTCATCAAGATGTAATTCCTCCATAGCAAGAGCCTTCTTAAAGATGTAGCCTGTAAAAAGTGAAAGGCAGAGGGCTCCAAATGGCATGAGGAGATTGGAAACCAAGAAATCCATAGCATCAAAGAAGGTCTTACCAAAGATGTGAACATCCGCCATAACACCGTAAGAAAGGGCTGAAGGAATTCCAAAGATAAAGGTCAAGATTCCTAAAATAGCACTCCATTTAGCACGTTTACTGTTGTCCTGATTGGTGATGTTGCCCACATTGATTTCTAGCATAACAACGGAAGAAGTGACCGTCGCAAAGAGGAAGAGCAAGAGGAAGAGGATGTAGAAAATGGTTCCAAAAGGCATCTTGTCAAAGAGTTGAGGCAAGACGATAAAGAGCAAGCTTGGTCCCCCTTCAGACTGGATATTGAAGGCTGACATGGCTGGGAAAATGGCTAGTCCTGCCATGATGGATACTGAGATATTCATGGCAACGATGGAAATCCCTGACTGGACTAGATTGGTTTTCTTATCCAAATAAGAAGCATAGGTCAGCATGGCTGTAACCCCTAGTGAGAGGGCAAAGAAAGATTGTCCCAGAGCATAGAGGAGACCAGCACTTGTCAGCTTAGAGAAGTCTGGTTTGAGGAAGTAAAGAACCCCTTCCATGGCATTTGGCAAACTGAGAGAGCGTCCAATGATGACGACAAAGATGATAAAGAGCAGAGGCATCATGACTTTCGAAGCTCTTTCAATTCCTTTTTGAACCCCACGTGATACAATGAAGATATTCAATAGGATAAAGGCAGCTTGAGCTCCTAGAGCAATGGCTGGATTTGAAATGATTGAAGTAAATAATTGAGCATAATCACCCGTTCCACCAATTTGGAACAATTTTCCAAACTCAATGCCTAGATAGACTAGAATCCATCCTCCAATAACACTGTAGAAAGATAAGAGGATAAAAAGGGCAAAGGCACCAATCCAACCGATAAAGTTGTACTTGCTATTCTTGCCTAGTTTTCCAAAGGTTTTGATAGCTGAAACACCAGCACTTCGGCCGAGGGCAAATTCAGCTAGCAAAAGGGGGAAACCGATTAAAATAGTGGAGATAAGAAAGACCAGTAAAAAGCCTCCACCGCCATTAGCAGCAGTCATGTAGGGGAATTTCCAAACAGCACCAAGTCCAATGGCTGAACCAGCAGATGCTAGGATAAAGCCCAATTTAGAACCCCATTGCGATTTTTCAGACATAGTTAAACTCCTAAAATTAGTGTTGCAAAAGAAAAAGCTACTGCCCTTGGCAAATAGCCTCATCAGTACTCAAAATGAGCGTTTCTTTTGATTGATAGACTTGACTATCCTATCATGTTTTCTAAGGTCTGTCAAGAAAACCATTTTCATGTTATGATAAAGTAAAAAATTTCGTAAAAACGCTTGACTCTGACCTAGGGGGAGGGGTTATACTATCAATGTAATACTCTTCGAAAATCAAATTCAAACCACGTCAGCGTCGCCTTACCGTACTCAAGTACAGCCTGCGGCTAGCTTCCTAGTTTGCTCTTTGATTTTCATTGAGTATAAGGAGGAAATCATGTACCATATAAAAGAAGCTGCGCAGCTTTCGGGCGTCTCTGTCAAGACCCTACACCACTACGACAAGATAGGACTCTTAGTTCCTTTAAAGTCGGAAAACGGCTATCGAACCTACAGTCAGGAGGATTTGGAACGCCTTCAGGTCATTCTTTACTACAAATATCTAGGCTTTTCTTTAGAAAAAATAGCAGAGCTATTAAAGGAAGAAAGGACTGATTTATTGCCCCACTTGACTAGACAGTTGGACTATTTGACTCGAGAGAGGGAACATCTGGATACCTTGATTTCAACCTTGCAAAAAACCATTCAAGAACAAAAAGGAGAAAGAGAAATGAGCATTCAAGAGAAATTTGCTGGATTTAACTACCAAGACCATCAAAAATACCATCAAGAAGCGGTAGAAAAATATGGACAAGAAGTCATGGACCAAGCGCTCGAGCGCCAAAAAGGTCACGAAGACGAGGCTACGGCTGTCTTTAACCAAGTTTTTCAAGCTTTGTCACAAAATCTTCAAGCTGGTTTACCTGCAACAGCAACTGAAAACCAAGAGCAAGCAGGCAAACTCTTGCAAGCTATTCGTACTTATGGATTTGATTGTACGATTGAAGTATTCGGCCATATCGGTAAGGGATATGTTTATAACCCAGAGTTTAAGGAAAACATTGACAAATTTGGAACTGGCACTGCCCAATACACATCAGATGTCATTGTCCACTATGTCCAAACTCAAACAAAATAAAATCGGAGGAGTGATCTTCCGATTTTTACTAAATTCAAGCACTATTTGCTTAATAATTTTTCTACCACATTTAGTTTTCGCATGGTCAAATCTACATTAAAAAGCTTTTCAAGATAGTTGGTATGGAGTTTCTTTTGTTTAGCAGTTCTAGGGAGATAGAGGTAAAGGCAGTGGTTACCGATACAAATTTCTTCTTCACCGTAATCAATTTTCAATTTTTCTAAAGGGAGACTTTGAATAGATTCTTGATAAAAAATCACGTGTACACGGTCATAAAGATAGTGTTCTCTAAACGGATTTTCTTGGACAATGTTTTCAAAATCATCCTTATTCTTAATGATTATTTTGAGATCGGCTCCAATCTTTTTCTTTATTAGAGTATGAACCTGTTCTCGTATTTTTTCTAAGGCTAAGTTACTTTCAAGAATGATATTTCCACTTTGAATATAAGTTCGAACTTGTTGAAAACCGGCTTCTGTTAAGATATCTACTAGATAAGACATTTTAGGGATAGCATTTTTTCCATTAGGAGTAACTCCCCTTAACAAGATAATATGTTCCAAAGGACTTCCTTTCTTTTGGGGCTGATTTAGCCATTAAATAATTCAGATTTAGATTGGGTTTGATCCCGCCACCCAACCAGTACAGAGGGCAGAAGTGATGTTAAACCCACCCGTGTGGGCATTGATATCCAGTACCTCGCCAGCAAAGTGGAGTCCAGGTACCAGCTTACTTTCTAGAGTTTTGGGATTGATTTCCTTGAGACTGACGCCCCCTTTGGTGACAAAGGACTTGGCAAGGGACATTTTTCCGGTCACAGGGATTTTGAGTGCTTTGATAGACTGGAGAAGTTGTTCGCGTTCCTTTTCAGTCAGTTGTTTGACTTTTTCTGGATAGCCTTGCACAAAAAATTCTGCCAAGCGTTCTGGAAGCAAAGTTTTTAAAGCGTTTTTCAAGGATTTTTCACGATTTTCTTCTAGGAATGCAGCCAAGTTCTTCTCAGAAAGTTGAGGGAAAACATCCAGTGAGAGAACCTCCCCACCTTTGACAAAGCTAGACATACGCAGAGCAGCAGGGCCAGACAAACCAAAGTGGGTAAAAAGCAGATCGTGCGTGATGACATGTTTTCCATAGCTTAAGGTCACATCGTCTAGTGAAATCCCCTGAAGTGCTTTGTGTGGAAAATCCGTTAATAATGGACTTTCAGCAGCCTCAAGTTCGGTAATGGTGTGTTTAAAATGACGGGCAATCTCATGTCCAAAACCAGTCGAACCAGTGGAAGGATAGGATTTTCCACCAGTTGTGACAATCAGTTTATCACAAGTGAAGATTTGGTCAGCTGATTTAAGAACAAATTGGTCATCCACCTTTTTAACCGAAACAATCTCGGTTTGAGTAGCGACTTGACCGCCTAGCTCAGTAATTTTCTTTTCCAAAGCCTCGATTATAGTTCGTGATTTGTCGCTGGCCGGAAAGACGCGCCCGTGGTCTTCGACTTTAAGTTTAACCCCATTTTCCGTAAAAAAGTTAATGATATCATGGTTATCAAATTGGGAGAAGACACTGTAGAGAAAGCGCCCATTTCCAGGGATGCCAGCTAGCAGGTCGTCCAAGCTACCATTGTTGGTCACATTGCAACGTCCACCACCAGTCCCAGCTAATTTTTTTCCAAGTTTCCGATTTTTTTCGATAAGGAGGGTTTTCTGTCCATAAAAGCTACTGGAAATTGTAGCCATCATACCAGCAGGTCCTCCACCGATGACAATAGTATCAAAATGTTTCATAGCTCTATTGTACCACAAAAAAACAAGAGATGATGGTCACCTCTTGTCAAGAATGCAATTAATCAATTTCATATCCCATCAGCAAACCGCCATCTTCTGCATAGAAACTGCAGAGGCCAGAGGTTGGGATAATTTTAATATCTGCTTGTGGGAAGGTTTCGCGAATTCGCTCTGAGAGCTGTTGGCAACATTTCTCGTTATTGCGTTGGGCCATGATAATACGTCCACCAGCATATCCAGCTTTTACTAACTCATCATAGGCAGCTTGAACTGATTTCTTTGGTCCTCGTGCTTTCTGTAGTAGTTCGAGAGTTCCGGTTTCACTAGCTTCTCCAACCATACGGATGTTGAGAAGGCCAACGACTGTACCGATAAGCTTACTCAAACGGCCGTTCTTCACCAAGTTATCTACTTTGGCTAGGACAAAGAGCAACTTGGTTTTTTCTTGATAAGCAGTGATAGCTTCAACGACTTCTTCAAAAGATAGACCCTGGTCAATAAAGTCATTTAATTTTTCTATGAGCAAGTCAACTTCCCCACCAGCAGACAAACTATCAATTACATGAATTTTAGTATCAGGATGTTCTTCAAGATAAATATTCTTGGCTAGTTGAGCACTATTGTGGCTGCCAGAAAGAGTACCAGTGATGGTTACCAAGAAAATGTTTTTGGCACCTTCAAATGCTCGCAAATAATCATCTGGGCTTGGACAAGCTGATTTTGAAGCTTCTGCAGTTGCATACATGGTTTCCATCATTTGATCAATGTCAAGACTGGCATCATCAACAAAGACCTGATCAGCTACTTGAATGGTTAAGGGAACACTTACAAAGGTCGTGTCAATAGCTGGTGTTGCTAGCTGACGATAATCACAACCAGAGTCAGCAATAATCTTCCAAGTCATAGAAATTCTCCATCTTTGTCAGTTATACATTGACAAAGGTTCTGTCTTTTTTTACAATTATATCATGAAAGCCCTTGAAACAAAAGCCTCATCCGTCTGTTGTGACAAGTAGAAAGAAAATGTTATGTCTGAACGTAGAATCTCTGAAAAGTCTCTTGAAAATCTCAGAAAATCAAACCAAGAATCCAATTTATTAACTAGAGAAGCCATCGAAACAGCCCTCTTGCAACTCTTGGAAAAAAAGGACTTGACCAAGATTAGTATTTCTGAATTGGTCAAACGTGCAGGCGTTTCTCGTGCGGCCTTTTATCGCAATTATGATTCCAAAGAGGAGATTTTAGAAAGCGTCTTTAAACGAACTGTCCACAATATTATGGAACAGTTGCATCATTATGATTTAAAGACAGACCTTTATCTGGTCTGGGTTCACCTTTTCCGAGAAGCAAGAAAGGAAGCCAGAGTGATTCAACTTGCCTTAGATTACCATCTGGAAAAAATCTTTGTCCAAGCCATGCAGGAGTTTCTGGAAAAATACCATGGAAAATCAAAAGGTGTCAGCTCTTATCTTCATTCCTTCTGGAGTTCAGCCATCGTCTCAGTCCTTTTAAAATGGATCAAGGATGGCATGAAGGTACCTGCTGAAAAGATTGCGGATTTACGGTTACCATTTTTTAAAAAATAGAGAAAAAGGAGAAGAGATATGACTGAAAAAAGACTGGCCTGGGATGAGTATTTTGCAGCCCAAGCTCTACTAATTGCCAATCGTTCCACTTGTAAACGTGCCAAAGTGGGTGCGATTCTGGTAAAGGATAATAAGGTAATTTCAACTGGTTACAATGGTTCAGTGTCAGGAACCGAGCATTGTATTGACCACGAATGTCTAGTCATTGAAGGACACTGTGTTCGCACCCTTCACGCTGAGGTCAATGCTATCCTTCAAGGTGCAGAACGTGGTGTTCCTAAAGGTTTCACAGCCTATGTAACCCATTTTCCTTGTCTGAATTGTACCAAACAATTATTGCAGGTCGGCTGCAAGCGAGTGGTTTATATCAACCAGTACAGAATGGACGACTACGCCCAATACCTTTATCAAGAAAAAGGGACAGAATTGACTCATTTACCACTTGAGACAGTACAGACAGCTCTTAAAGAGGCTGATCTAATGTAAAAAATATCAAAAATAAATGGTTTAGAAAGATTTTTAAACCGTTTTTTGGTATAATAAGAAGAATAAATTGAAAGAAGGAATTCCAAAAATGGGAAAAATTGAAGTTATTAATCATCCATTGATTCAACACAAATTGTCAATCTTGCGTCGTACAGATACTTCTACAAAAGCTTTTCGTGAGCTAGTAGATGAGATTGCAATGTTGATGGGGTATGAAGTACTTCGTGATCTTCCACTAGAAGATGTGGAAATCGAAACACCAATCACAAAAACAGTTCAAAAACAATTGGCAGGTAAGAAATTGGCCATCGTTCCAATCTTACGTGCAGGTATCGGGATGGTCGATGGGCTCTTGAGCTTGGTTCCAGCTGCTAAGGTTGGTCACATCGGTATGTACCGTGATGAAGAAACGCTTCAACCAGTTGAGTACTTGGTGAAATTGCCTGAGGACATTGACCAACGTCAAATTTTTGTAGTAGACCCAATGTTGGCAACAGGTGGCTCAGCAATCTTAGCTGTTGACTCCCTTAAAAAACGTGGCGCGTCAAATATCAAATTTGTCTGCCTTGTATCTGCTCCAGAAGGTGTAAAAGCCCTTCAAGAAGCTCATCCAGATGTAGAAATCTTTACAGCAGCCTTGGATGAACGCTTGAACGAACACGGTTATATCGTTCCAGGTCTTGGGGATGCTGGAGACCGCTTGTTCGGTACGAAATAAAATCGAAAAGAAGATTGACTTGGAAAAGAATTTCCAGTCACGAAAGGAGGTTGAATTTTTGTTTCTGTCTGATGAAAACAGAGCAAAAATTTGACCTTTTTTGACCAAGATATTATAATAGTCTTATCTTCAGTCATTTGACCAACAAAATTAAAACTCAAAAGGAGAAATAAATGATTCCTGTAGTTATTGAACAAACAAGCCGTGGAGAACGTTCCTACGATATTTACTCACGTCTTCTCAAAGACCGCATCATTATGCTGACAGGTCCAGTTGAAGACAATATGGCCAACTCTGTTATTGCCCAATTGCTTTTCTTGGATGCCCAAGATAGTACAAAAGATATTTACCTTTATGTCAATACACCTGGTGGTTCCGTTTCAGCTGGTTTAGCAATCGTTGATACTATGAACTTTATCAAGGCTGATGTCCAAACTATCGTTATGGGAATGGCTGCATCTATGGGAACAGTCATTGCATCAAGTGGAGCAAAAGGCAAACGTTTCATGCTTCCAAATGCTGAATACATGATTCACCAACCAATGGGTGGTACAGGTGGTGGTACTCAACAAACCGATATGGCGATCGCTGCAGAACACTTGCTTAAAACTCGTAATACCTTGGAAAAAATCTTGGCTGAAAATTCAGGTCAGTCAATCGAAAAAGTTCACGCAGATGCAGAACGCGATAACTGGATGAGCGCACAAGAAACACTTGAATATGGCTTTATTGATGAAATCATGGCCAACAATTCATTGAATTAATGATCAAAGAAGGCAAACTCGACTGGGTTTGCTTTTTTTGGTATAATAGGGAGAGATTTCTTAGAAAGAGGATTCATCATGTTTGAAAAAGTCAATCGATCTGGCTTGATTATCTATCTTTACTATAATCGTGATGCCAAAAAATTGCAGGATTATGGAGATATTACCTATCATTCCAAGAAACATCGTTACTTACAACTCTATGTTCCAACTCAAGAAGTGGAGCAATTGGTCGGACACTTGAGCAAGGAAAAATTTATAAAAAAAGTCAGAGTTTGTCATATCCAAGAGCTGGAAACACCCTTTGTGGGTAATCTCTATCGAGAGGAAAACGTTATCATCGAAAAAGTTCAAGAAAAGTGTTGACAATTTTCTGATAATTCGGTATATTCTTAACATGCTATTTATTTAAGAAATAAGGAGACAAAAAAGATGAAGAAAAAAATTGTCCTATCGTTTGTGGCGCTTGCAAGTGTAGCTCTTCTTGCAGCATGTGGAGAAGTGAAGTCTGGAGCGTCAAACGCTGCTGGTAACTCAGTAGATGAAAAGACAATCAAAATCGGATTTAACTTTGAAGAAACTGGTGCCGTAGCAGCCTACGGTACATCTGAACAAAAAGGTGCCCAACTTGCTGTTGATGAAATCAATGCAGCAGGTGGTATCGACGGAAAACAAATCGAAGTAGTCGATAAAGATAATAAGTCTGAAACAGCTGAGGCGGCTTCAGTAACAACTAACCTTGTAACCCAATCTAAAGTATCAGCAATCGTAGGACCTGCGACATCTGGTGCAACTGCAGCTGCGGTGGCTAACGCTACAAAAGCAGGTGTTCCATTGATTTCACCAAGTGCGACTCAAGATGGATTGACTAAAGGTCAAGATTACCTCTTTATCGGAACATTCCAAGATAGCTTCCAAGGAAAAATTATCTCAAACTATGTTACTGAAAAATTAAACGCTAAGAAAGTTGTTCTTTACACTGACAATGCCAGCGACTATGCTAAAGGTATTGCTAAAGCCTTCCGTGAAGCTTACAAAGGTGAAATCGTTGCAGATGAAACTTTCGTAGCAGGTGACACAGACTTCCAAGCAGCCCTTACAAAAATGAAAGGGAAAGACTTTGATGCTATTGTTGTTCCTGGTTACTACACTGAAGCTGGTAAAATTGTAAACCAAGCGCGTGGTATGGGAATTGACAAACCAATCGTTGGTGGTGATGGATTCAACGGTGAAGAGTTTGTACAACAAGCAACTCCTGAAAAAGCATCAAACATCTACTTTATCTCAGGCTTCTCAACTACTGTAGAAGTTTCTGCTAAAGCAAAAGCCTTCCTTGAGGCTTACCGTGCTAAGTACAATGAAGAGCCTTCAACATTTGCAGCTTTGGCTTATGACTCAGTTCACCTTGTAGCAAACGCAGCAAAAGGTGCCAAAAACTCAGGTGAGATCAAAGACAACCTTGCTAAAACAAAAGACTTTGAAGGTGTAACTGGTCAAACAAGCTTCGATGCAGACCACAACACAGTCAAAACTGCTTACATGATGACCATGAACAATGGTAAGGTTGAAGCAGCAGAAGTTGTAAAACCATAATAGAAAATGTTGAAATAGGGATTGAGCCTCTGACTCACTCCCTGTTTCGATGTTTAAGAACCTATCAAAAAGTGAGGGAAAACCCTCAAAATTATAAATAGAAAGAGTGAATCTTATGCTCCAACAACTAGTAAATGGTTTGATTCTAGGTAGTGTTTACGCGCTGTTAGCCCTAGGGTATACCATGGTTTACGGAATTATCAAGCTCATCAACTTCGCCCACGGTGATATTTATATGATGGGAGCCTTTATCGGTTATTTCTTGATTAATTTTTTCCAAATGAATTTCTTTGTAGCTCTTATTGTAGCTATGCTAGCGACAGCCATTCTTGGTGTCGTGATTGAGTTCCTTGCTTACCGGCCTTTGCGTCACTCTACTCGTATTGCTGTTTTGATTACAGCTATTGGGGTTTCTTTCCTATTGGAGTATGGGATGGTCTATCTGGTTGGTGCCAATACCCGTGCTTTCCCTCAAGCGATTCAAACAGTTCGCTATGATTTGGGACCAGTTAGCCTAACAAACGTGCAGTTAATGATTTTGGCCATTTCCTTGATTTTGATGATTTTGTTACAAGTCATTGTCCAAAAGACTAAGATGGGGAAAGCCATGCGTGCAGTATCCGTAGATAGCGATGCAGCGCAATTGATGGGGATCAATGTAAACCGTACTATCAGCTTTACCTTTGCTTTGGGTTCTGCTCTTGCGGGGGCGGCTGGTGTTTTGATTGCCCTCTATTATAACTCTCTTGAGCCTTTGATGGGGGTTACTCCAGGTCTTAAATCTTTCGTTGCCGCAGTACTTGGTGGTATCGGAATTATTCCTGGTGCGGCTCTTGGTGGTTTTGTGATTGGTCTATTGGAAACCTTTGCGACAGCCTTTGGGATGTCAGACTTCCGTGATGCCATTGTTTATGGAATCTTGTTGTTGATCTTGATTGTCCGCCCAGCTGGTATCCTTGGTAAGAATGCGAAAGAGAAGGTGTAAACGATGAAGGAAAATTTAAAAGTTAATATTCTATGGTTACTCCTTTTGTTAGCTGGCTATGGCTTGATTAGTATACTGGTCTCAGTCGGAGTACTCAACCTATTCTATGTACAGATTTTACAACAAATTGGAATTAATATTATTCTGGCTGTTGGTCTCAACCTAATCGTTGGTTTTTCAGGACAATTTTCACTTGGGCATGCAGGTTTCATGGCGATTGGTGCCTATGCCGCTGCTATTATTGGTTCTAAATCACCAACCTACGGTGCCTTCTTTGGAGCTATGCTGGTAGGAGCTTTGCTTTCAGGAGCAGTTGCTTTACTTGTCGGAATTCCAACCTTGCGCTTGAAGGGAGACTATCTTGCAGTAGCGACTCTTGGTGTATCTGAAATTATCCGTATCTTTATCATCAATGGTGGAAGCATTACAAATGGTGCGGCAGGTATCTTGGGAATTCCTAACTTTACAACTTGGCAAATGGTTTACTTCTTTGTCGTGATTACAACCATTGCAACCTTGAACTTCTTGCGTAGTCCAATTGGTCGTTCAACCCTCTCCGTTCGTGAGGATGAAATCGCTGCTGAGTCAGTTGGGGTTAATACGACTAAAATTAAAATCATCGCCTTTGTCTTCGGTGCTATTACTGCGAGTATTGCAGGGTCACTTCAGGCAGGATTTATCGGTTCAGTTGTACCGAAAGATTACACTTTCATCAACTCAATCAACGTATTGATCATTGTTGTATTTGGTGGACTTGGTTCAATTACAGGTGCCATTGTTTCAGCTATTGTCCTTGGAATTTTGAATATGCTTCTCCAAGACGTTGCTAGCGTGCGTATGATTATTTACGCTTTGGCCTTGGTATTGGTAATGATTTTCAGACCAGGTGGACTCCTTGGAACATGGGAATTGAGCCTATCACGTTTCTTTAAAAAATCTAAAAAGGAGGAACAAAACTAATGGCATTACTTGAAGTAAAACAGTTAACCAAACATTTTGGCGGTCTAACAGCTGTTGGAGATGTGACTCTTGAATTGAACGAAGGGGAACTGGTTGGACTAATCGGTCCAAATGGAGCTGGGAAAACCACCCTTTTCAACCTCTTGACGGGTGTTTATGAACCAAGTGAGGGAACAGTAACACTAGATGGTCACCTTTTGAATGGAAAGTCACCTTATAAGATTGCTTCTTTGGGACTTGGACGTACTTTCCAAAATATCCGTCTTTTTAAAGATTTAACAGTTTTGGACAATGTTTTGATTGCCTTTGGCAACCATCACAAACAACATGTTTTTGCTAGTTTTTTGCGCTTACCAGCTTTTTACAAGAGTGAAAAAGAATTAAAGGCTAAAGCTTTAGAATTGCTGAAAATCTTTGACTTAGATGGTGATGCAGAGACTCTTGCTAAAAACCTTGCCTATGGACAACAACGTCGTTTGGAAATTGTTCGTGCCCTTGCTACGGAACCTAAAATTCTCTTTTTAGATGAACCAGCAGCAGGTATGAACCCGCAGGAAACAGCCGAATTGACTGAGTTAATTCGTCGTATCAAAGATGAATTTAAGATTACGATCATGCTGATTGAACACGATATGAATCTGGTCATGGAAGTAACAGAACGTATCTACGTACTTGAATATGGTCGTTTGATTGCTCAGGGAACTCCAGACGAAATTAAGACCAATAAACGCGTTATCGAAGCTTATCTAGGAGGTGAAGCCTAATGTCTATGTTAAAAGTTGATAATCTTTCTGTGCATTACGGTATGATCCAAGCAGTCCGTGATGTAAGCTTTGAAGTAAATGAAGGAGAGGTTGTTTCCCTTATCGGTGCCAATGGTGCAGGTAAGACAACCATTCTTCGCACCTTGTCTGGTTTGGTTAGACCTAGTTCAGGAAAGATTGAATTTTTAGGTCAAGAAATCCAAAAAATGCCAGCTCAAAAAATCGTGGCAGGTGGTCTTTCACAAGTTCCAGAAGGACGCCACGTCTTTCCTGGCTTGACTGTTATGGAAAATCTTGAAATGGGAGCTTTCTTAAAGAAAAACCGTGAAGAAAATCAAGCCAACTTGAAGAAAGTTTTCTCACGCTTTCCTCGTCTTGAAGAACGGAAGAACCAAGATGCAGCTACTCTTTCAGGAGGGGAACAACAAATGCTTGCCATGGGACGCGCTCTTATGTCAACGCCAAAGCTTCTTCTTTTAGATGAACCATCAATGGGACTTGCCCCAATATTTATCCAAGAGATTTTTGATATCATTCAAGATATCCAGAATCAAGGAACAACCGTTCTCTTGATTGAACAAAACGCCAATAAAGCACTCGCAATCTCTGACCGAGGATATGTACTGGAAACAGGGAAAATCGTTCTATCAGGAACAGGAAAAGAACTCGCTTCATCAGAAGAAGTCAGAAAAGCATATCTAGGTGGCTAAAACAATCCAGTGGATTGTTTTAGTCGGCAGATGAAGATTACGAAGTAATCATCATTATAGTCCGGGGGACTTTTTTAGTCGGCAGATGGAGATTGCGAAGCAATTATCTTATCCACTGGATTGTTTTAGTCGGTGGATGAGGATTACGAAGTAATCATCATTATAGTCCAGGGGACCTTTTTAGTTGACAGATATAGATTGTAAAGCAATCTTTATCTACATTAAAAGGTTAATTTCTAATAATTGAAAAAAATGAAATGAAACGTTTCTTACATTCATTCACAGAGCTCGATTTCAGAGCTCTTTTTGCTAGCTTATTCATACTTTTCTGAATTTTGAAAAAGAAATGTAAGCGTTTGATAGATTTACAAAAAGATTGTATAATAGGGATAAGAACAGAAAAGGAGAAGTCTCATGGCAGTTAAAGATTTTATGACCCGCAAGGTAGTGTATATTAGTCCAGATACAACAGTATCTCATGCAGCAGATTTGATGAGAGAGCAAGGGTTGCACCGCTTGCCTGTTATCGAAAATGATCAATTGGTTGGTTTGGTGACTGAAGGAACCATTGCGCAAGCTAGTCCATCAAAAGCAACCAGTCTTTCTATCTATGAGATGAACTATCTTCTGAATAAGACAAAAGTAAAAGATGTCATGATTCGCGATGTTGTCACTGTTTCAGGCTATGCGAGTCTTGAGGATGCAACTTATTTGATGTTGAAAAATAAGATTGGTATTCTTCCTGTCGTTGATAACCATCAAGTATACGGAGTTATTACGGACCGTGACGTTTTCCAAGCCTTTCTTGAAATAGCAGGTTATGGCGAAGAAGGGATTCGTGTACGCTTTGTTACGGAAAATGAAGTTGGTGTTCTTGGAAAAATTGTTTCTTTGATTGTAGAAGAAAATTTGAATATCTCCCATACAGTAAATATTCCGCGTAAAGATGGTAAGGTCATTATCGAAGTTCAAATCGATGGATCAATTGATTTACCAGCCTTGAAAGAAAAATTTGAATCAGAAAATATTCAAGTAGAAGAAATTACTCGTACTTCAGCAAAAGTCTTGTAAGAAGGGAAGCCGAAAGGCTTCTTTTTACGTGTAACAAGGGATTAGAGCAAAAGATGGAAAGAAATGATAGATTATGGTATAATAAAACGATATAAAAAAGGAGTATTTATGGACATTTCAGAAATTCGTCAGAAAATTGACGCAAATCGTGAAAAATTAGCTTCTTTCAGGGGGTCTCTTTGACCTCGAAGGTTTAGAGGAAGAGATTGCCATCTTGGAAAACAAGATGACAGAACCTGATTTTTGGAACGATAATATCGCGGCCCAAAAAACGTCGCAAGAATTAAATGAATTAAAAAATACCTACAATACCTTCCATAAAATGGAAGAGTTGCAGGATGAAGTTGAAATTTTATTAGATTTTTTAGCTGAAGATGAGTCGGTGCATGAAGAATTGGTTGCACAGTTATCAGAACTCGATAAAATGATGACTAGTTATGAGATGACCTTGCTCTTGTCAGAACCTTATGACCATAATAATGCGATTTTGGAAATCCATCCAGGATCCGGTGGTACAGAGGCTCAGGACTGGGGGGATATGTTACTTCGTATGTACACTCGCTATGGAAATGCTAAAGGATTTAAAGTAGAAGTTTTGGATTACCAAGCAGGAGATGAAGCTGGTATTAAGTCAGTAACCCTATCATTTGAAGGGCCTAATGCCTATGGCCTTCTCAAGTCAGAAATGGGGGTACACCGTTTGGTGCGAATTTCACCATTTGACTCTGCTAAACGTCGCCATACCTCTTTCACATCTGTAGAAGTGATGCCAGAGTTGGATGATACCATTGAAGTGGAAATCCGTGAAGATGATATCAAGATGGATACTTTCCGTTCAGGTGGTGCTGGTGGACAAAACGTCAACAAAGTTTCAACAGGTGTGCGTTTGACACACATTCCTACTGGGACTGTTGTCCAGTCAACAGTCGATCGTACTCAGTATGGAAATAGAGATCGTGCCATGAAGATGTTGCAGGCTAAGCTCTATCAAATGGAGCAAGAAAAGAAAGCTGCGGAAGTTGATTCCCTCAAAGGTGAGAAAAAGGAAATCACATGGGGAAGTCAAATCCGTTCTTATGTTTTCACGCCTTATACTATGGTAAAAGATCATCGAACTAGCTTTGAAGTTGCGCAGGTAGATAAGGTTATGGATGGAGACCTAGATGGTTTTATCGATGCTTATCTCAAGTGGCGAATCAGCTAAGATAGAAAGGAACTCACATGTCAATCATTGAAATGAGAGATGTCGTCAAAAAATACGACAACGGAACGACTGCTTTGCGAGGTGTCTCAGTCACTGTTGAACCCGGGGAATTTGCCTATATCGTAGGTCCGTCAGGAGCTGGGAAATCAACATTTATTAGAGCTTTGTACCGCGAAGTAAAAATCGAAAAAGGAAGCTTAACTGTTGCTGGTTTTAATCTGGTTAGAATTAAAAAGAAAGATGTCCCTCTCCTACGTCGTAGTGTTGGGGTTGTCTTCCAAGATTATAAACTGTTACCAAAGAAAACCGTTTATGAAAATATTGCTTATGCAATGGAAGTTATTGGTGAGAGCCGCCGTAATATCAAAAAACGTGTTATGGAAGTTTTAGACTTGGTTGGATTGAAGCATAAGGTTCGTTCTTTCCCAAATGAACTTTCAGGGGGAGAACAGCAACGGATTGCAATTGCACGTGCCATTGTAAACAATCCAAAAGTATTGATTGCGGACGAACCAACAGGAAACTTGGACCCAGATAATTCATGGGAAATTATGAACTTGCTGGAACGCATCAATCTCCAAGGGACAACTGTCTTGATGGCTACCCACAACAGTCAGATTGTAAATACCTTGCGCCACCGTGTCATTGCCATTGAAAATGGCCGTGTCGTTCGTGACGAAGCTAAAGGAGAATATGGATACGATGATTAGTAGATTTTTTCGTCATTTATTTGAATCATTAAAAAGTTTAAAACGAAATGGCTGGATGACAGTAGCTGCTGTCAGTTCAGTTATGATTACTTTGACCTTGGTTGCAATATTTGCATCTGTTATCTTTAATACGGCTAAACTAGCTACAGATATTGAAAATAATGTTCGAGTAATGGTATACATTCGTAAGGACGTAGCTGATAATAGTGAGACGATTGAAAAAGAAGGTCAAACTGTTACAAATAACGACTACCATAAGGTATATGATGCTTTGAAAGGTATGTCAACCGTTAAAAGTGTTACGTTTTCAAGTAAAGAAGAACAATATGAAAAGTTGACAGAAACAATGGGGGACAACTGGAAAATCTTTGAAGGCGATGCCAACCCTCTCTATGATGCATATATCGTTGATACCAATACACCAAGTGATGTAAAGACAGTAGCAGAAGAGGCTAAAAAAATCGAAGGTGTATCAGAAGTTCAAGATGGTGGTGCTAATACAGAACGCTTGTTTAAGTTAGCCTCATTTATTCGTGTCTGGGGACTAGTTATCGCGGGATTATTGATTTTCATTGCAGTGTTCTTGATTTCTAATACTATACGTATCACCATCATTTCACGAAGCCGTGAAATTCAAATCATGCGTTTAGTAGGTGCTAAGAATGGCTATATCCGCGGGCCTTTCTTGCTTGAAGGTGCCTTCATTGGTTTGCTTGGAGCAACACTTCCATCAGTTTTGGTATTTATTGTCTATAAAATGGTTTACCAATCGGTTAATAAGTCATTGGTTGGTCAGAACCTTTCGATGATATCACCAGAAATATTCAGTCCACTGATGATTGCTCTATTATTTGTGATTGGAATTTTTATCGGTTCAATCGGATCAGGAATTTCAATGCGCCGATTCCTGAAAATCTAAAATAGAAGTATATTTGAGGAGATTTTAATATCTCCTTTTTTACTACAAAAATTTTAGAAAAAAGTCTACTTTTTTTTATAAAAGCCTTTACAAAAAAAATTAAAGTGGTATAATTGAATTATAGAAAGTGCAAACGTTTTCGTAAAACGTTTGCCTAAATAAAAATAAAGGAGATTTGAATGATGAAAGATACATTCAAAAATGTCTTGTCTTTCGAGTTTTGGCAAAAATTCGGTAAGGCTTTGATGGTGGTTATCGCGGTTATGCCGGCTGCTGGTTTGATGATTTCAATCGGTAAGTCTATCGTAATGATTAACCCAACTTTTGCACCACTTGTAGTTACAGGTGGAATTCTTGAGCAAATTGGTTGGGGGGTTATCGGTAACCTTCACATTTTGTTTGCCCTAGCAATTGGAGGAAGCTGGGCTAAAGAACGTGCTGGTGGTGCTTTCGCCGCTGGTCTTGCCTTCATCTTGATTAACCGTATCACTGGTACAATCTTTGGTGTATCAGGAGATATGTTGAAAAATCCAGATGCTATGGTCACAACTCTCTTTGGTGGTTCAATCAAAGTTGCTGATTACTTCATTAGTGTTCTTGAAGCTCCAGCATTGAACATGGGTGTGTTTGTAGGGATTATCTCAGGTTTTGTAGGGGCAACTGCTTACAATAAATACTACAACTTCCGTAAACTTCCTGATGCACTTTCATTCTTCAACGGGAAACGTTTCGTACCATTTGTAGTTATTCTTCGTTCAGCAATCGCTGCAATTCTACTTGCTGCCTTCTGGCCAGTAGTTCAAACAGGTATCAATAGCTTTGGTATCTGGATTGCCAACTCACAAGAAACTGCTCCAATCCTTGCACCATTCTTGTATGGTACTTTGGAACGTTTGCTCTTGCCATTTGGTCTTCACCATATGTTGACTATCCCAATGAACTACACAGCTCTTGGTGGTACTTATGACATTTTAACTGGTGCAGCTAAAGGTACTCAAGTATTTGGTCAAGACCCACTATGGCTTGCATGGGTAACAGACCTTGTTAACCTTAAAGGTACAGATGCAAGTCACTACCAACAATTGTTAGATACTGTTCACCCAGCTCGTTTCAAAGTTGGACAAATGATCGGTTCATTCGGTATCTTGATGGGTATGATCGTTGCTATCTACCGTAATGTCGATGCTGATAAGAAACATCAATATAAAGGTATGATGATTGCGACAGCTCTTGCAACATTCTTGACAGGGGTTACTGAACCAATCGAATACATGTTCATGTTTGTAGCAACACCTATGTATCTTGTTTACTCACTTGTTCAAGGTGCTGCCTTCGCTATGGCTGACGTAGTAAACCTACGTGTCCACTCATTCGGTTCAATTGAATTCTTGACTCGTACACCACTAGCAATTAATGCTGGTATTGGTATGGATATCGTTAACTTTATCTGGGTAACTGTTCTCTTTGCCGTAATCATGTACTTTATCGCAAACTTCATGATTCAAAAATTCAACTACGCAACTCCAGGACGTAACGGAAATTACGAAACTGCTGAAGGTTCAGAAGAAGCTAGTAGCGAAGTGAAAGTTGCAGCAGGCTCTCAAGCTGTAAACATTATTAACCTTCTTGGTGGACGTGCAAACATCGTTGATGTTGATGCATGTATGACTCGTCTTCGTGTAACTGTAAAAGATGCTGACAAAGTCGGTGATGCAGAACAATGGAAAGCAGAAGGAGCTATGGGTCTTGTCATGAAAGGACAAGGAGTTCAAGCTATCTACGGTCCAAAAGCAGACGTATTGAAATCTGATATCCAAGATATCCTTGATTCAGGTGAAATCATTCCTGAAACTCTTCCAAGCCAAATGACTGAAGCACAACAAAACACTGTTCACTTCAAAGGTCTTACTGAGGAAGTTTACTCAGTAGCAGACGGTCAAGTTGTTGCTTTGGAACAAGTAAAAGATCCAGTATTTGCTCAAAAAATGATGGGTGATGGATTTGCAGTAGAACCTGCAAATGGAAACATTGTATCTCCAGTTTCAGGTACTGTATCAAGCATCTTCCCAACAAAACATGCTCTTGGTATTGTGACTGAACCAGGTCTTGAAGTATTGGTTCACATTGGTTTGGACACAGTAAGTCTTGAAGGTAAACCATTTACAGTTCATGTTGCTGAAGGACAAAAAGTTGCAGCAGGAGATCTTCTTGTCACAGCTGACTTGGATGCTATCCGTGCAGCAGGACGTGAAACTTCAACAGTAGTTGTCTTCACAAATGGTGATGCAATTAAATCAGTTAAATTAGAAAAAACAGGTTCTCTTGCAGCTAAAACAGCAGTTGCTAAAGTAGAATTGTAATATACTTGAGGTTGGAAGCTGTATTCCAACCTCTTATTTTGGGAGAAAAGAATGAAATTTTTAACACTCAATACTCACAGTTGGATGGAGAAAGAAGCAGAGGAAAAATTCCAGATTTTGCTTGAGGATATTCTTGAAAAAGACTATGATTTGATTTGTTTCCAAGAAATCAATCAGGAGATCACTTCGCCAGTGGTGGAGGTTAATGACCTTTATCAAGCTTTGCCAGCAGCTGAGCCTATTCACCAAGACCATTATGTTAGACTTTTGGTTGAAAAGTTGTCAGAGCAAGGGAAAGATTACTACTGGACTTGGGCCTATAACCATATTGGTTATGACCGCTACCATGAAGGTGTGGCTATCTTGTCTAAAACACCTATTGAAGCAAGAGAAATTTTGGTTTCAGATGTGGATGATCCAACAGACTATCATACTCGCCGTGTCGCCCTGGCTGAAACTGTAGTTGATGGCAAGGACCTTGCAGTTGCCAGTGTCCACCTTTCTTGGTGGGATAAAGGTTTCCAAGAAGAATGGGCGCGATTTGAGGCTGTCTTGAAAGAATTGAACAAGCCACTTTTGCTGGCTGGAGATTTCAACAATCCAGCAGGTCAGGAAGGTTACCAAGCTATTTTAGCTAGTCCATTAGGCTTACAAGACGCTTTTGAAGTTGCTCAAGAGAAAAGCGGTAGCTATACCGTTCCACCAGAAATTGATGGCTGGAAGGGGAATACAGAACCCCTTCGAATCGACTATGTTTTTACTACCAAAGAGTTAGAGGTGGAAAATTTACATGTCGTATTTGATGGTAACAAGGGTCCGCAAGTTAGTGATCACTATGGCTTGAATGCTATTTTAAACTGGAAATAATAACTGATACTCTTTGAAAATCTCTTCAAACCACGTCAACGTCGCCTTGCCGTATAGATGTTACTGACTTCGTCAGTTCTATCTGCAACCTCGAAACACTGTTTTGAGCAACCTGCGGCTAGTTTCCTAGTTTGCTCTTTGATTTTCATTGAGTATGAAAAGAGGTTGGAATTATAACATTCCAGCCTTTTTCTGATTAGAAAAGCTACTGTAAATAGCCTAAATAAGTGAGACTACTGAAATGGAATAAAATGTGGTATAATTGATAGGATAGATAGAATCGAGGGTATTATGTCATTTACGAAATTTCAATTTAAAAACTATATTAGAGAAGCCTTGGAGGAGTTGAAATTTACAACTCCAACAGAGGTACAAGATAAGTTGATTCCCATTGTCCTGGCAGGCCGAGATTTGGTTGGAGAATCAAAAACAGGTTCAGGTAAGACTCACACTTTCTTGTTACCGATTTTTCAGCAATTAGATGAAGCTAGTGATAGTGTTCAAGCAGTCATTACGGCACCGAGCCGTGAGTTGGCTACTCAGATTTACCAAGCAGCTCGTCAGATTGCAGCCCACTCAGAAATGGAAGTTCGTGTGGTTAATTATGTGGGGGGGACAGATAAGGCTCGCCAGATTGAGAAATTGGCAAGTAACCAGCCTCATATTGTTATCGGAACGCCTGGACGTATCTATGACTTGGTTAAATCCGGTGATTTGGCTATTCACAAGGCCAAGAACTTTGTGGTCGATGAGGCAGACATGACCTTGGATATGGGATTCTTGGAAACTGTTGATAAGATTGCTGGCAGCCTTCCAAAAGACCTGCAATTCATGGTCTTCTCAGCGACTATCCCACAAAAACTGCAACCATTCTTGAAAAAATACTTGTCAAATCCTGTTATGGAAAAAATCAAGACCAAAACGGTCATTTCTGATACCATTGATAATTGGTTGATTTCGACAAAAGGACGCGATAAGAATGCTCAAATTTATCAGTTGACTCAGTTGATGCAACCTTATTTGGCAATGATTTTTGTTAACACTAAAACACGTGCTGATGAATTGCATTCATATCTGACTGCTCAAGGATTGAAGGTAGCGAAGATTCATGGAGATATTGCCCCTCGTGAGCGCAAACGTATCATGAACCAGGTGAAAAATCTGGATTTTGAGTATATTGTCGCAACAGACTTGGCAGCGCGTGGAATTGATATTGAAGGTGTCAGCCATGTCATCAATGATGCCATTCCGCAAGATTTGTCCTTCTTTGTTCACCGTGTTGGTCGAACTGGAAGAAATGGCCTACCAGGTACAGCTATTACCCTTTATCAGCCAAGTGATGACTCGGATATCCGTGAGTTGGAGAAATTGGGAATCAAGTTTACTCCTAAGATGGTCAAAGATGGGGAATTTCAAGATACTTATGACCGTGATCGTCGTGCCAACCGTGAGAAAAAACAAGATAAGCTTGATATCGAAATGATTGGTTTGGTTAAAAAGAAAAAGAAAAAAGTCAAACCGGGTTATAAGAAAAAAATTCAATGGGCGGTTGATGAAAAGCGCCGCAAGACCAAACGCGCTGAAAATCGTGCTCGTGGTCGTGCAGAGCGTAAAGCAAAACGCCAAACATTTTAATAGAAAAAGTTGGAGTACTGAGCTCCAATTTTTTTTTATTTATGAGAACGAACTATCTAAATAGAAACACTACATTAAAGACTGCAAATTGCGCTAAAAAATGGTATAATGATAAAGTTATATAGTCCCGATAAGATGGTAGGCATTTATCGCGAAGAGTTTTCCTATCAGTACTTTGTAATTCGCAAAGCATGACGGCTCTAAAGTAGCTCGTCATTCTACGGTTGCCGCTATAATGCGGTCAGCCTATGCGCCTTACTAGCTTTAGAAATAAAAAAATATCGTTTTTATTTCTTTTGCGTCGTAACTCGCAAAGCATGACGGCTCCAAGATCGCTCGTCATTCTACGGTTGCCGCTATAATGCGGTCAACCTATGCGTCTTACTAGCTTCAGAAATAAAAAGTATCGTTTTTATTTCTTACGCGTTGTAACTCTTAGAAAATGAAAATACCTATCAGTACTTTGTAACTCTATAACACTATTTTTAAGGGGGGACATTTTTATGTCAGAACGTAAATTATTCACGTCTGAATCTGTATCTGAGGGGCATCCAGATAAGATTGCAGACCAAATTTCAGATGCGATTTTGGATGCTGTTTTAGCTAAAGATCCAGAGGCGCACGTTGCTGCTGAGACAGCTGTATATACTGGTTCAGTCCATGTTTTTGGTGAAATATCTACAAATGCCTATGTGGATATTAACCGTGTGGTTCGTGATACTATTGCAGAGATTGGCTACACCAATACAGAATATGGTTTTTCTGCTGAGACTGTAGGAGTACATCCATCTTTGGTGGAACAATCTCCTGACATTGCCCAAGGTGTCAACGAAGCCTTGGAGGTTCGTGGGAATGCAGACCAAGATCCGCTTGATTTGATTGGTGCTGGAGACCAAGGGCTCATGTTTGGATTTGCAGTGGATGAAACAGAAGAGCTCATGCCATTGCCAATTTCACTCAGTCATAAATTGGTTCGTCGTTTGGCAGAACTTCGTAAGTCTGGGGAAATCAGCTATCTTCGCCCAGATGCTAAATCACAAGTTACAGTTGAGTATGATGAAAATGACCGTCCAGTACGTGTGGACACAGTCGTGATTTCAACTCAGCACGATCCAGAAGTCAGCAACGAACAAATTCATAATGATGTGATTAACAAGGTCATTAAAGAAGTTATTCCGGCTTCTTACTTGGATGAGCAAACCAAATTCTTCATCAATCCAACTGGTCGCTTTGTAATCGGTGGACCTCAAGGGGACTCAGGTTTGACTGGTCGTAAGATTATCGTGGATACCTATGGTGGCTACTCTCGTCATGGTGGTGGTGCTTTCTCTGGTAAGGATGCGACTAAGGTGGACCGTTCAGCCTCTTATGCGGCTCGTTATATTGCCAAGAATATCGTTGCAGCAGGTCTTGCTAAGAAGGCGGAAGTGCAATTGGCTTATGCTATCGGTGTTGCCCAGCCTGTTTCTGTTCGTATCGATACCTTCGGTACAGGAACAGTAGCTGAAAGCAAACTTGAAAAAGCTGCTCGTCAAATCTTTGACCTTCGTCCAGCAGGAATTATCCAAATGCTGGACCTTAAGCGTCCAATTTACCGTCAAACAGCGGCTTATGGACACATGGGACGTACAGATATTGACCTTCCATGGGAACGTTTGGATAAGGTAGATACTTTGAAAGAAGCAGTCAAATAGATAAGAAAACCAACGTTTTGAACGTTGGTTTTTATAAATATAAGTTATCCTTATTTAAATAGGATTTGTAAATTGCTGGCCTGTTATAATTTATTCATTGTTTTTAAAAATGCCCAGTTACCAATTGATTTTGCCCCGTATTTTAAGTCCATATAGTCCAGTAATACATAATCGTTTTTTTTGTAGAATGAGGTATTTCTAGCTGTACTAGTTATGAGTCCCAAGTGTTTACAGCCTTTTGATTTGACATAAGGTTCAATCCCTTGTGTCAGAAAAGTACTGCCTATTCCCCGCCCCTTACTTTCTATATTGACAGCTAAAGCCATCAAATACCAATCAAACTCCCCTGATTGTTCTAAATGCTTTTTGGAACGTTTTACAAAGTCAAAGTATTTAAGGAGATTTTGTGGTCGAATGTAGCGAAAAATGTTTGTCCCACCATTTCGTAGATAGGATAGTATACAGAAATCATTTTGTTGCAAAAGGGCAACTGCAAGTAATTCTCCATCTTGTTCCGCAACCAAACAGTTTCCTTTTTTAATATAGACTCTAGTAAGCAGAATTTGCAATGTTTCTACAAAAGCAGGATAGGAGTCAGGTTTCTTCAAATCATCCCTTATAATCGTTAAAAAGGGATAGTCAAGAAAAGAATTAGCTAATAGTTTTCCAATTTTTTCGTATTCTTCAAGTCTTGCCTCTCGATATATCATGTCTCCCATGCTTGTCTCCTTTGTTACCTATAAAATTGTGTATGATAGGATTTCAAGATAAAAAATTGGAGATGATTTAAAAAGCTAAATAAACCCAATTTTGTTCCATAAGGTTTAAAGCACTTTCTAATCTCTCCAAGATTTTATTTGGTTGGAATCGAAATTCCAATTAATTTTTCTGAATAGAGGGTTTTGATATTGGCTTCATCAATAGAGTCCTTATCAATTTTACGTTTCAAGAAAAATTCTTGAATAGCTTCGATTTCAGGTTCGCGAATAGCGCGGTGTTTGTTTGAGATGAGGATTTCATAGTGAAGCGGAGCTTGGGTAAAAATAACATCTGTATTACCTGCAGAATAAACTTCAACAAGGGTTGCATCTGTACTTTCTAGCTGGCTTTTTACAAGTTGCGAGTGTGAGTTTGTTGTATTGATAAGCTTCATAACATTTCCTCCGATTTTCTAATTCTATTATAGCACTTTTTGAATAAAGTAGCTTGATTTAGCCAATCTTATGCTGTTTTTTCCAAGATTCGATAGCCCATTTATGGCTACCACGTTTGAGGTTTTCAATAGCCTCATCAATAGGGAACCAGGCAATATGATTAAAGTCTTCTAGTGGCTTTTGCACTTCTTTGAAAGAAATCGCTTCATAGAGGTAGGCTGGATTGTAGTAGTAGGTGTCACGGTGACGAGAATAGAAATATTCGTCAGCTTGTCCGTAATAGGTACCAATTTCAGCTGTAAAGCCAAGCTCTTCAATCAATTCACGCTTTAGGGCTTCTTGATGATTTTCACCTGCTTCAATTTCACCACCTGGTAGGAACCAAGCACCATTAGGTGCTTGAACAAGAACAATTTGTTTTTGTTCAGCATCAGGGATAACTGCATATACGCCATAGCGTGAAACATAGTCTGTATTTGCTTTCTTTTCTCCGAAAGTTGGGTTTGCCATTGGATTTTCCTCATTATTTATTATCTTTATTATTATCTTAATGGACAAAGACCGAGCTGTCAAGAATTTATAGTTATTTTAATAAAAAGGAGCAGAAAATTTTCATTTTCTACTCCTTTTCTGTAGGATTTATACTTCTTTTTCAGAAGTTTTTACTTCAGCTTTTTTGGCAGACTTAATTTGAATGTTGCCCTTGCTGGTCATCACTGCCTTGAGGTTTTTTTCGCTTGGATTTTCAAGGTAGTAGTCAGTGATTGCGTCTTCAATATAGTCTTGAATAGTACGACGAAGTGGGCGCGCCCCCATTTTTGGATCATAGCCGAGGTCAACCAATTTTTCCTTAACCTTGTCAGTTACATCCAAATGAATGTTGTTGCTAGAAAGGCGCTTGTTAACGTCTGCTAGCATAAGCTCGACAATCTGAAGGAGGTTGTCCTTGCTGAGAGCCTTAAATTCGATAATACCATCAAAACGGTTCATAAACTCTGGGCTAAAGAAGTTACCGAGTTCACCGAGAACAGAATTGGTACGTCCTTCTCTAGCAGCTCCAAAACCAACGCTGGCTTCGGCTTTACCAGTCCCGGCATTTGAAGTCATGATGATGATGGCATCCTTGAAGCTAACGGTGCGTCCTTGCCCATCTGTCAAACGACCATCGTCCAAGACCTGGAGGAACATATGCATAACATCTGGGTGAGCTTTTTCGACTTCATCGAGAAGGATGAGGGAATATGGATTGCGACGAACTTTTTCAGTTAATTGCCCAGCCTCATCGTAGCCAACATAACCTGGAGGGGCGCCGACCAACTTAGCCACGCTGTGTTTTTCCATATATTCACTCATATCGAAGCGAATCATACTGTCAGCAGAACCAAAGAGTTCGATAGCTAGTTGTTTGGAAAGTTCTGTTTTACCGACACCAGTTGGTCCGACAAAGAGGAAGCTTCCAATTGGACGGTTAGGCGTACCGAGACCGACACGATTCCGGTGAATAGCCTTGGCAATCTTATCGACAGCATCGTCTTGTCCAATAATATGCGACTTGAGATCTTCGGCTAGATGGATGAGTTGAGATTGTTCTTTCTCTTTCAAATCGCCAACAGGGATATTGGTTTTCTGCTCGATAATATGCTCAATGGTTTTTTCACTGATGATAGGAGTATCCTGGTCTGTGACCTTTTTCTTTTGCATTTCCTTATACTTGGCAATCTGGTCACGGAAGTAGGCGGCCTTCTCAAAATCTTCTTCTCGTGTAGCTTGAGATTTAAGATTTTCAGCTTCAATCAAGCGCTGATCGATTACTTTAGGATCCACGAAATTCAAGGTCAAGTTCATCTTAGAACCCGCTTCATCTAGGAGGTCGATGGCCTTGTCAGGCAAGAAGCGATCTTGGATGTAGCGATTGGAAAGAGTTGCAGCTGCTTCAATCGCAGCATCGGTATATTGAACGTGGTGGTAGTCTTCGTATTTCTTTTGAATACCTTTGAGGATTGTGATTGTTTCGTCCACTGTTGGTTCATCGACCTTAACAGGCTGCATACGGCGTTCTAGGGCAGCATCTTTTTCAATGATGCGGTATTCATTGAGGGTAGTTGCACCGACCAGTTGCAGTTCACCACGAGCAAGGGCTGGCTTGAGGATATTTCCTGCATCCATATTGCCATCGCCCGCAGATCCCGCACCGACTATTTCATGGATTTCATCGATAAAGAGAATAATGTCTTCACGTTTTCGAATTTCTTCCATGAGCTTTTGCATGCGTTCTTCAAATTGTCCTCGAATACCCGTTCCTTGAACTAGGCTAACCACATCCAGACGGATGACTTGTTTACCTTGGAGTTTATGTGGAACGTCGCCATCAACGATTTTCTGAGCTAGACCTTCGACAACGGCAGTTTTTCCAACACCAGGTTCACCGATAAGAACAGGATTATTCTTGGTTCTGCGATTGAGAATCTCAATGACACGGATAATCTCATCATCGCGGCCAATAACGGGATCTATATCTCCACGACGGGCAATTTCAGTTACGTTGATACCAAATTCTTCCAGCAGACCTTTTTCTTGGCTTGGTGGAGGAGTTTGAGCAGGTCCACGATTTTGGGAACCATAACCGCCGTTTCCACCGTAACCTCCACCCGATTGGGTTGGGGGAGTCGGAGGAGTGTTGTTAGAAGGTCTAAAATTGTTTAGGTCATTGAAGAAATCACCAAAGGGATCAAAGTCACGATTGTTCAGATCCGTCATACCTTTAAAGAGGCTATTGTTAGGATCTGTTTTGATGATCTTATAGCAGTTTTGACAGAGGTCAATTTGTTTTTGTTTTCCATTGAGATTGGTATAAAGATGAATTGTTGAGTCATTGATTTTACAGTTTTGACAAAGCATACATCTACCTCATTTCTTTCTTTAGCCTGACCTGTCTAAAGGTCAAAAATAGTCAAAATTCTATAATTTCATTATAACAGGATTGGGGTGTAAAGCAAGTAAAAAGATTGTAGCTTTGAGAAGTTGTTACAAGGAAAATTTTTGAGATTTTAGGGAATAAAAAAATCCTATTTGTGAAACAAAAAGGATTTTGGTTAGACATGCAGGGTGTAATCCCAGCTTGTTTTGTATTAGTAAAGGAGTTCGTAAATCTCCATTGCAATCAGGTCAATGCTGTCAAAAGTATAAGTTTCGCGAGCTTCGACATCACGAAGGGTAAAGATTGAGCCGTTTTCTTCGTCGTGGCTGTATGCAACTTCTGCAACAACAACTCCTTCGCGTTCAAAATTACGTTTTAAATTTCCGCCGTCTTTTGCCATTGCTTCAAGGCGGTTGATGATTCTAACCAAATGTGATTCCATTTTGATTCTCCTTCATTTCTTATCGTTACTATTTTACCATAAAGGAGGCCAACTTGACTAGAAAAAACTAAGATTTCTCGCTAATTCTACCAGCTTAAAGATTTTTTGAATAAATCAGATAAAAAGTTTGAATTTTAATTCAATACATGTTATAATCATACAGTATTCTATTTTAGAAAGCAGTGTGACTATGAATTTTTCTTTTTTACCTAAGTATTTACCTTATTTTAACTATGGGGCTGTCGTGACGGTTCTCATTTCTATCTGTGTTGTCTTTTTGGGAACTATTTTGGGTGTTGTCCTGGCTTTTGGGCAACGTTCAAAGTTTAAACCGCTTGTTTGGCTGGCCAACTTGTACGTTTGGATTTTTCGTGGGACGCCGATGATGGTTCAGATTATGATTGCCTTTGCCCTTATGCACATCAATGCTCCGACTATTCAGGTTGGAATTTTAGGTGTTGACCTTTCTCGTCTGATTCCAGGGATTTTGATTATCTCTATGAACAGTGGTGCTTATGTTTCTGAGACTGTTCGTGCTGGGATTAATGCAGTTCCTAAGGGTCAGTTAGAGGCGGCCTATTCTTTAGGGATTCGTCCTAAAAATGCGATGCGCTATGTGATTTTGCCACAAGCTATCAAAAATATTTTGCCAGCATTGGGGAACGAATTTATCACCATTATCAAGGATAGTTCTCTTTTATCAGCTATTGGTGTCATGGAGTTGTGGAACGGAGCTACAACAGTTTCTACAACAACCTATCTACCTTTGACACCACTTTTATTTGCAGCCTTTTATTACTTGATTATGACTTCTATTTTGACAGTAGCCTTGAAAGCTTTTGAAAAACGTATGGGACAAGGAGATAAGAAATAATGACAGAAACCTTGATAAAAATTGAAAATTTACATAAATCCTTTGGAAAGAATGAAGTATTGAAGGGAATCAACCTCGAGATTAAAAGAGGGGAAGTTGTCGTTATCATTGGTCCTTCAGGAAGCGGGAAATCTACCTTGCTCCGCTCTATGAATTTGTTGGAAGAAGCAACCAAAGGGAAGGTTATCTTTGAGGGAGTTGATATTACGGACAAGAAGAATGACCTCTTTGCCATGCGTGAGAAGATGGGGATGGTTTTCCAACAATTTAATCTCTTTCCTAATATGACTGTGATGGAAAATATCACCTTGTCTCCTATCAAGACTAAAGGTGAAAGTAAGGAAGTTGCAGAGAAGAGAGCTAAGGAACTTTTGGAAAAAGTTGGTTTACCAGATAAGGCAGATGCTTACCCTCAGAGTTTGTCAGGTGGCCAGCAACAACGGATTGCCATCGCGCGTGGTTTAGCTATGGAACCTGATGTCTTGCTCTTTGACGAGCCAACTTCAGCCCTGGACCCTGAAATGGTAGGAGAGGTGTTGGCTGTTATGCAAGACTTAGCCAAGTCAGGAATGACCATGGTTATCGTAACACATGAAATGGGATTTGCTCGTGAGGTGGCAGACCGTGTCATCTTTATGGCAGACGGTGTGGTTGTTGAAGACGGAACACCCGAACAGATTTTTGAACAAACCCAAGAACAGCGGACTAAAGACTTCTTGAGTAAGGTTTTATAATCTATTTTAAACTTTCAAGAGAAGATTAGTGAAAAGCTAGGCTCAATACCAGTCAAGTGGAACTTACTTTGAGAAGTTACCCCCCTTATTAATAACATCCATAAATTGGATATTAGGATTTTTAATATAAAGTAGTTTTGTGTTAAAATATAATTGTTCCATATGATTCTCTCTAATGATGGTTTGGTCGCTTTTCATTATGGGTCATATGGAACTTTTTTCTACAAGAAAATAGGTTTCATAGTATTTATAATAGATTTACCCACTACAAATAATATAGAGCATTTTTTATGTGGAAAACTCAAGGAAATCATCGCTTTTTTCATAAAAAAATGCTATAATGAAGGGTATGAAATATCACGATTATATCTGGGATTTAGGTGGAACTTTACTGGATAATTACGAAACTTCAACAGCTGCCTTTGTTGAAACATTGGCATTGTATGGCATCAAACAAGACCATGACAGTGTCTACCAAGCTTTAAAGGTTTCTACTGATTTTGCGATTGAGATATTCGCTCCCAACTTAGAGAATTTTTTAGAAAAGTACAAGGAAAATGAAGCCAGAGAGCTAGAACATCCGATTTTATTTGATGGAGTTTCTGGTTTATTGGAAGACATTTCAAATCAAGATGGCCGTCATTTTTTGGTTTCTCATCGAAATAATCAGGTCTTGGAAATTTTAGAAAAAACCTCTATAGCAGCTTATTTTACAGAAGTGGTGACTTCTAACTCAGGCTTTAAGAGAAAACCAGATCCTGAGTCCATGATTTATTTAAGAGAAAAGTATCAAATTAGTTCAGGACTTGTCATTGGTGATCGACCGATTGATATCGAAGCAGGGCAAGCTGCTGGACTCGATACCCACTTGTTTACCAGTATCGTGAATTTAAGACAAGTATTAGACATGTAAGAAAAAGGAATAAGATGACAGAAGAAATTAAAAATCTGCAGGCACAAGATTATGATGCCAGTCAAATTCAAGTTTTAGAGGGCTTAGAGGCTGTTCGTATGCGTCCAGGGATGTATATCGGATCGACCTCAAAAGAAGGTCTTCACCATCTAGTCTGGGAAATTGTTGATAACTCAATTGACGAGGCCTTGGCAGGATTTGCTAGCCATATTCAAGTCTTTATTGAGCCAGATAATTCGATTACAGTTGTTGATGATGGACGTGGTATCCCAGTCGATATTCAGGAAAAAACAGGTCGACCTGCCGTTGAGACTGTCTTTACTGTTCTTCACGCTGGAGGAAAGTTTGGCGGTGGCGGATATAAGGTCTCAGGTGGTCTTCACGGAGTGGGGTCCTCAGTTGTTAACGCCCTTTCAACTCAATTAGATGTTCATGTCCACAAAAATGGTAAGATTCATTACCAAGAATACCGTCGTGGTCATGTTGTCGCAGACCTTGAGGTGGTTGGAGATACGGATAAAACTGGAACAACAGTTCACTTTATACCGGATCCAGAAATTTTCACTGAAACAACAACTTTTGATTTTGATAAATTAAATAAACGGATTCAAGAGTTGGCCTTTCTAAATCGTGGTCTTCAAATCTCCATCACAGATAAGCGTGAGGGGCTAGAACAAACTAAGCATTACCACTATGAAGGTGGGATTGCTAGCTACGTTGAATATATCAACGAGAACAAGGATGTTATCTTTGATACACCAATTTACACAGATGGTGAAATGGATGATATCACGGTTGAAGTAGCCATGCAGTACACAACGGGTTACCATGAAAACGTCATGAGTTTTGCCAACAATATTCATACCCATGAAGGTGGAACGCATGAACAAGGTTTCCGTACAGCCTTGACACGTGTTATCAACGATTATGCTCGTAAAAATAAGTTATTGAAAGACAATGAAGACAATCTGACAGGGGAAGATGTCCGTGAAGGATTAACTGCAGTTATCTCGGTTAAACACCCAAATCCACAGTTTGAAGGACAGACTAAGACAAAACTGGGGAATAGCGAAGTGGTCAAAATTACCAATCGTCTCTTCAGTGATGCCTTCTCTGATTTCCTTATGGAGAATCCTCAAATTGCAAAACGCATTGTAGAAAAAGGAATTTTGGCTGCCAAAGCTCGTGTGGCTGCCAAGCGTGCGCGTGAAGTCACTCGTAAAAAATCTGGTTTGGAAATTTCCAACCTTCCAGGTAAACTAGCAGACTGCTCTTCTAACAATCCTGCTGAAACAGAACTCTTCATCGTCGAAGGAGACTCAGCTGGTGGGTCAGCCAAATCTGGTCGTAACCGTGAATTTCAGGCAATTCTTCCAATCCGCGGTAAGATTTTGAACGTTGAAAAGGCAAGTATGGATAAGATTCTAGCTAACGAAGAAATTCGTAGTCTTTTCACAGCGATGGGAACAGGATTTGGTGCAGAATTTGATGTTTCAAAAGCTCGTTACCAAAAACTTGTTTTGATGACCGATGCCGATGTCGATGGAGCCCACATTCGTACCCTTCTTTTAACCTTGATTTATCGTTATATGAAACCAATCCTAGAAGCTGGTTATGTTTATATCGCTCAACCACCAATCTATGGTGTCAAAGTTGGAAGTGAGATTAAAGAATATATCCAGCCAGGAGCAGACCAAGAAATCAAACTCCAAGAAGCCTTAGCTCGTCACAGTGAAGGCCGTGCTAAACCAACTATTCAGCGTTATAAGGGGTTAGGTGAAATGGATGACCATCAATTATGGGAAACAACCATGGATCCAGAACACCGCTTAATGGCTAGAGTTTCTGTGGATGATGCGGCTGAAGCAGATAAAATCTTTGATATGTTGATGGGAGATCGAGTAGAGCCTCGTCGTGAATTTATCGAAGAAAATGCCGTCTATAGTACACTTGATGTCTAAAAAATCGGGAGAAGTAGTTCCCTTGGTCTAAAAAATATGATATAATCATTACGATTGTTTCAAGTTAAAAAGGAGTTTAATATGTCTGGTAGTCTAGTAGTATATCTTATAATTGCAATTGCAATTATATTGCTGATTTCATATGCTATAGCAATTTATGTACGGAAACGCAATGAAAGTAAATTAGCAATTTTAGAAGAGAAAAAAGAAGAGCTGTACAATCTTCCAGTTAATGATGAAGTTGAAGCTGTAAAAAATATGCACTTGATTGGACAAAGTCAAGTGACTTTCCGTGAATGGAACCAAAAATGGGTTGACCTATCTCTTAACTCTTTTGCCGATATCGAAAATAATCTTTTCGAGGCAGAAGGTTATAACAATTCATTCCGTTTTTTTAAGGCTAGTCATCAAATTGACCAAATCGAGAGCCAAATTACCTTGATTGAAGAAGATATTGCGGCAATTCGCAATGCCTTGGCAGATTTGGAGAAACAAGAATCTAAAAACAGCGGTCGTGTTCTTCATACCTTGGACTTGTTTGAAGAGTTGCAACACCGAGTGGCTGATCATTCTGAAGAATATGGCCAAGGTTTATCTGAAATCGAAAAACAATTGGAAAATATCCAATCAGAGTTTTCTCAGTTTGTTACTTTGAACACTTCAGGTGACCCAGTAGAAGCTGCTGTGATTTTGGATAATGCTGAAAATCATATCTTGGCTTTGAGTCACATTGTTGACCGCCTGCCAGCGATTGTAAAAACATTATCTAAAGAGCTACCTGATCAATTGGAAGATTTGGAGGATGGTTACCGTAAGCTTTTAGATGCTAACTATCATTTTGCTGAAACGGATATTGAATCTCGCTTCCAATTGCTTTATGAATCTTTGAAGAAAAACCACGAAAATATTGCACAATTAGAGTTGGATAATGCTGAGTATGAAAATACTCAAGTTCAAGAAGAAATCAATTCACTCTATGATATCTTTACACGAGAAATCGCTGCTCAAAAAGTAGTAGAAGGCTTAGTTGCAACTCTTCCTACATATTTGAAACACATGAAAGATAGTAATGCTGTTTTAGTGGAAGATATTCAACGATTGAGTAACAATTACCTACTATCTGAAACGGATGTTAGTCATGTTCATAGATTACAAGCTGAGTTAGAATCTTTAGAAGAATCTGTATTGGAACTAACTTCTGAACAAGAGGAACATTCTGAACCTTATTCATTCCTTGAAGAACGTTTGGAAAACTTACAAGCTACTTTGAAGGAAATTGAAGATGAACAAGTTGAGGTTAGTCAACGTCTTGCTCAGATTGAAAAAGATGATATCAATGCTCGCCAGAAGGCAAATGTTTATGTTAATCGTCTTCACACAATTAAGAGATATATGGAAAAACGCAATCTTCCAGGTATTCCTCAGAATTTCTTACAGTTGTTCTTTACAGCAAGTAACCATACTGAAGAGTTGATGGCTGAACTAGAAGAAGCTCGGGTCAATATAGAAGCTGTGAACCGGATGCTTGAAATTGCAACAAATGATATAGAAGCACTTGAAGAAGAAACCTATAATATTGTTCAATATGCAACGTTGACAGAACAATTGCTACAGTATTCGAACCGTTACCGCTCATTTGATGAACGAATTCAAGAAGCCTTTAATGAATCATTAGAAATTTTTGAAAAAGAATTTGATTATCATGCTTCATTTGATAAGATTTCGCAAGCTTTGGAAGTTGCAGAACCAGGTGTAACCAACCGTTTTGTCACTTCATACGAAAAAACACGTGAGACGATTCGTTTCTAACATAATAAAAGGCTCTAAAATATTTGTAGTGGGTAAATCCCCCTATAGATATTATGGAGCCTATTTTTTTGTTCAAAACGAGTAATAGTACTTATTTCTCATTGAAATTATAGCCTGAATTTGATATGATATTTCTATGGATAAAAGTAGAGCAAATCGTGTTGAGCACGATAAAAAGAGAATCGGTTTAATAGCCCTAGTAGCTATCTTTTCAGTAAGTATTTGTGTCCTTGGTTCAATGATTGGATACAAAATATATACAAAGCAAAGTTTTGAACAAAGGATTGAAACGCTCAAAAAAGAGAAAGATGATCAATTGAGTGAGGGAAATCAGAAAGATCATTTTCGTAAGGGACAAGCCGAAGTAATTGCCTATTATCCTCTCCAAGGGGAGCAAGTGATTTCATCTGTAAAAGAAATCATGACACAGGATATTAAGGAAAATCTGGAAGACAAGGAAAATCTAGTTTTTTATTATACTGAGAAACAGGATTCGACTTTAAAAGGGATTGTTAACCGAAGTGTGATGAAACAAGTCTATGATTTAACTTCGTCAAAAGTTGAAGAGACTGAAAAAACTAGTCTGGCAAAAGTCCATTTGACAGAAGATGGTAAACCTTATACACTTGATCAATTATTTTCAGATCCTAGTAAAGCCAAAGAGCAGTTGTTAAAAGAAATCACCTCTTTCTTACAGGATAAGAAATTGGAGCAAGAAAAGATTGATCAAGTTGTTAAAGGCTTCTCTGATCAAGACTTGTCTGCATGGAATTTTGATTACAAGGATAGTCAGATTATCCTTTATCCAAGTCAGTCAGTTGAAAATCTAGATGATATTGCCTTACCAGTATCTAGTTTCTTTGATGTAGTACAATCCTCTTATTTATTAGACAAGGATGCCGAACTTTATAAGGCTTATTATGAAAAGAAAAACCAAAAAGTGGTAGCTCTAACTTTTGATGATGGACCAAATCCTGCAACGACAAATCAAGCATTAGATACACTTTCTAAGTATGGTATCAAGGCAACTTTCTTTGTTTTAGGTAAGAATGTTTCTGGAAATGAAGAGATTTTGAAACGCATGAAATCGGATGGCCATGTTATTGGAAACCATAGTTGGAGTCATCCAGTGCTTTCAAAACTTTCACTTGACGAAGCTAAAAAACAGATTACTGATACTGAGGATGCGCTAACTAAAGTGTTGGGTTCTAGTTCCAAACTTATGCGTCCGCCTTATGGAGCCATTACAGACGACATTCGAAATAGCCTTGATTTGAGTTTTATTATGTGGGATGTGGATAGTCTGGATTGGAAGAGTAAGAATGAAGCAGCAATTTTGACAGAGATTCAACGTCAAGTTCGTAATGGTTCGATTATCTTAATGCATGATATCCATGCTGAAACAGTCAATGCTTTACCAAAGATTATAGATTATCTAAAAGAGCAAGGATATCACTTTGTCACAGTTCCTGAAATGCTTAATTCACGATTAAAAGCACATGAACTATTCTATGACCGTGATCAGTAAGACTTTTGCTGAATAACTAATTAAATCGTAAGTAATTTTTCAATAAATAAATTTAGTCTTGTATTAATCGAGGCTAAATTTTTTTATGTTTAAATCTCATGATAGGATTGGTTAATATTACAATTTTGTTACAAAATAATATTTTGATAGAATTTTCAGATAATTTGGTATATAATACTTTTAATTTTAAATAAAAAGGAGTGATTTTATGGGAGATTGCAAAGGTTTTTGTCATAACAAGTACCAAATAGCAACAATTTTTCTGCTAACGGTCTTTGCTTTTGGATTTGCTTTCGCACAGGTTAGTGCCGATGAGGGGAAATTTGAAACATCCAATCAAGTTACACGTACTGTAACGACTAATAAATTAGATGATTCAAATAAGCTTGCATCACCAGTCACGGCTGACAAGAATGCTCTAAATTCTTCTTCGAAAGAAAAAACAGAAGTGATAGAGCCATTAAAACAAGATGATTCTATCGAGTATAGAGATAATAAGTCAGACAAGGATTTAACCACACAGAAAGAAACGACTGCTATAAAAAGTGAAGAGAAGAAGGAAGAATCAGCAGTGAAAAGTAATTCTTCTTCAGAAAGCATACAATCACAGTCGTTATCTCAAGGTGGACATAAAGAAAAGCCGAACAGTATCTCCAGTAATGAAATTATTACTGTCCCTAAAACCTGGGAAGCAGGACATAAAGGACAAGGAACTGTAGTCGCTGTTATAGATTCAGGTCTTGATTTGAATCATGAGGTTTTGCGTATTTCTGATCCGTCAAAGGCGAAATTTAAAAATCAGGATGATATCGAAAAAGCTAAAAAGGCTGCTGGTATTGACTATGGGAAATGGTACAGTGACAAAGTAGTATATGCTTATGATTACTTTGATGGAACTGATAATATAAAAGAGGCTGAAAAAGAGTCTCATGGAATGCACGTTACTGGAATTGTAGCTGGAAATCCTGTTAATAAAGCACCGAATTCTGAGAAGGTTTACGGGGTGGCGCCAGAAGCTCAAATTATGTTTATGAGAGTTTTTTCAGACAGAGATAAAACTACAGCCTCTGCCCTTTATGTAAAAGCTATTGATGATGCTGTTGCATTAGGTGCAGATGTGATCAATATGAGTTTGGGTGCAGGTGCGGGTTCAACGGTAGATGCTGGTTCAGATATCATTGATGCAGTAAAAAGAGCACGCGCTAAAGGAGTATCTGTTGTTATCGCTGCAGGTAATAGTAATACTTTCGGTAGAGGTTTTTCACAACCATTGGCAGCAAATCCTGATTATGGTCTTGTCGGAAATCCCTCTACAGTGGAAGATTCAATTTCTGTTGCTTCTATTAATAATAAAATTCTAACTACTGAAGTCTTTGAAGTAAAAGGTTTAGAAAATGACGCTACCCTTGATTATGGTAAGTTTGATTTTAATAGACCTGAAACAGAAAAAGATTTTGAAAACGGGAAAGAATACGAATATGTAGCAGCGGGTATTGGTCGTGAAGAAGATTTTGCTAATATTGATGTAAGAGGCAAGTTAGCACTGATTCAACGTGGTAAAATTAATTTTTCTGATAAGATTAAAAATGCTCTTCAACATGGTGCAGCTGGAGTTTTAATTTATAACAACGTTGAAGGTGCAAATGTTAGTATGTCTGTTACAGGTGATGCTAAGAAAATCCCATCTGTCTTTATTTCAAAACATTATGGTGAAATTCTTAAGTCTGGTCAGTATAAAATTGTCTTTAATCACAAGATGGATAATCGTAAATCAGATGTTGCAGACCAATTGTCAGATTTTTCAAGTTGGGGAGTTACAACAGATGGACAATTGAAACCAGATGTTACTGCACCTGGTGGAAATATCTATTCATCATTTAACGATAATAGCTATGGAAGTATCAGTGGAACAAGTATGGCGGCTCCTCATGTAGCTGGTGTCGCAGCATTAGTCAAAGAATATTTAGCAAAGAAACATCCTGAATTATCAGCTAGTCAAATTTCAGAGATTGTAAAAGCTTTAATTATGTCTACTGCAAAACCACATTTTAATAAACAGACTGGAGCCTATACTTCTCCACGTCAGCAAGGTGCCGGTGTAGTTGATACGATGGCAGCAACCAGCACAGATCTATTTGTAACAGGTGCAAATAACTATCCAAGTGTTACTCTTGGTAATGTTGGTGATAAATTTACCTTTGAAGTTACAATTCATAATATTTCGGATAAAGACCGAACATTGAAGATGATTGTAAATACAAATACGGATGAAGTTGCAGAAGGGAAATTCACTCTCCGTCCACGAAAACTAACTGAAACAGTTTGGCCTGAAGTAACTGTGAAAGCTCATAGTACGAAGACGGTAACAGTTAGTGTAGATACAAGTAAGTTTACTGAAGAACTTAGCAAAATAATGCCAAATGGATATTTTCTAGAAGGATTTGTTAGATTTGTCAATCCTGCAGATGATAGTTCTGTTATTGGTTTACCATTTATGGGATTTAAGGGAGAATTCCAAAATCTACCTGCAATTGAAAAACCAATTTATCAATTGATTAAGGAAGGAAAGAGTGGATTTTACTCTGAAATTGATAAAGATAATCCAGGAATTTCACCTTCAGACGATGCAACTTATTTAACAAGTTCTGAAAATGATGTAAATGTTTTAAAAGCAGAGCGTCAAGGAAATCGAGTGACTGTACTCGGAGTGAAACAAGATGCTGAAGGGAAATACCATCTTCAATTAGATGAAAAAGGGAACATCCGCCTTGCTATCTCGCCAAATGAGGATGGAAATAAGGATTCTGTTCAATTTAAAACTCTTGTCTATAGAAACTTGGTAAATCTTCGTGCGACGGTTTATGATTCTTCAGATACAACACACAGTCAACCTATTTGGCAAAGTCGTCCAACAGACCTTGTAAAAAATTATTTTGATGGCGATACTAGAAATCCAAGAAGTTACATTGTAGATAAAACAGCTTGGGGAGGACAGGATTCTAATGGAAATCGAGTCTCTGATGGAATTTATGACTATGTTATTAGTTATAAGCCAGATGTCCCTGGAGCTGAGGAACAATACACAATATTTAAAATTCAAATCGATACACAAAAACCTCTGATTACTTCGGGATATATTCGTTCTCAAAAAGATCAAGAACAATTTATAGCTCGCAAACCTCAGGATGTAGGAAATGGGGGAATTCTTCTAGAAAAAGTCTTTTATATTCGTCCTCCTGAAAATAGAGAGGCGACAGATTCAGAAATCGAACAGTATCAAATTATCAAACAAAATGAAGATGGTAGTTATACACTTCCTAAGAACGTTGATAAATCGAAAATCTTCTATTATGTAGAAGACTTTGCGGGAAATGTAGATTTTATATCTCTCAAAGATCTTGTAGGGGAAGAAAATAGTGGTCGTGTAAAAATTGCTATACTAAACAATAAAACCAAGGATGAGATTGATACAACTTATGTTTATCGCATTAAAAATAGCGAAGGTCAATATGTAACTGTTGATAAGTCAAAAGATATTAATTTCTTGAAATTTGGGCATTATGTTGCAGAAATTTTTAGCTATGACCGTACAGAGTTGAAATTTGTGAGTGCCCTATCTAAGGAATTTGATTTAACGAAAGAAAATAGTTTTCAAACTATTACCTTCTTGGCTAACAAAATGAAATATGCCCCAGTAACGGTTGGCTTTAATCAAGCTGTTCCTGGGACTACAACGATTACTTTAGTAGGTGAAGACGGTCAGAGTCAAGTCTTGCCAGCTGAAACATATGGTAAACATTCTTATGGTAAGAAAGTGGTTACTGGTGAATATAAAGTTCTTGTAAATCTGTCAAACGGCTATGAATTACTTGATAAGCTTCAACCATTTAAAGTTCTGTTTGGTAAAAATAATGTTTTGTCACTTTCAGTTGTTTCTAAGTTAGCTCTGATTGCAGCTTTAAATAAACAAATGGAAGTAGTTAAAACTCCGAGATATTATAATACAAAACAGAAGTTAAAAGAGATTTTTGATCAAAGTGTCAAAGATGCGCAACTAGCATTGGTAAGTAAATTTAACCAAGATAAAATTGACCAAATTGTTAAGGCTTTAGAGTCTGCTATGCAAACATTGGATGGTAAGGAATCTGATATCACATCATTGAAGAATGCCATTAAAGCATATGCTGAGACAGTTAAAAAAGGTAAATATATAAATTCTGATCAAGAACGCAAAGGTCAATATGATCGTGAATTTAAACTTTTGGCATTATTGATTACAAAAGATTTGATAACTCAAGATGAAATTGACCGTCTATTGACCACTTTCTTGCAAGCACAAGACCAACTGAATGGTAAAGAAACAGATTTCATGAGCCTAAAAAATGTTATCGTGGATGAAGTGAAGTTCCAAGAAAAAGATCCAAGATTTTTGACAGCTAGCAAAGAGGAGAAAGATGCATATAATCTTATTTTCAACAAAGCTAAGCTACTTTTGGAAAATGCAGAAGCTAGTCAAGCAGAGATTAATGCCGTAATCAATGCTCTAAAAGAGACGGCTGTAAAACTTAAGGCTAATAAAGTAGAGATTCCAACCAAACCAGTTGCACCAGTTAAGCCAGTTACCCCAGCTAAAGCAGTTGTACCAGTTAAGCCAGTTACCCCAGCTAAAGCAGTTGTACCAGTTAAGCCGGTTAGTCCAGCTAAACCAGTTGCATCTGTTAAGCCAGCTAATCCAACTAAACCAGTTGTAACGATTAAACCAGTTAGTCCAACTAAACCAGTTGTAATGATTAAGCCAGTTAGTCCAACTAAACCAGTTGTAACGGTTAAGCCAGTTACTCCAGCTAAACCAGTTGTAACGCTTAGTCCAGTTATTCCAACCAAACCAGTTTCTCAAGTGCAACCTGTTAAATTAGTAAGTCACAATAGACAAGTCTCAACTATTAAGTCTTCAATTAGCAATGATAAAATTGAGAAAGCTTCATCAATTATAGAAGCTAATCATGAGAATAAAACACTTGCTGGAAGTGGTCAACAAGTATTTTTAGCTACAGTCAACAAAGAAGGAAAACAATTACCAGCCACTGGTGAGAATAACATGATTTCTATTATTCTAAGTATTTCAGGAATTTCTCTCTTATTGTCAGTTATTGGACTTGCAACTTTTTCAAAAAGTGAGTAGAGAATACAATACATCTTTCTATAGTTTTTGATTTACAGTATGTTACAATTCTGATATAATAGTCAGCAGGAAAGAAAGTCTTATGGCGTTCTTCAAGCGAACTTGGGATAGTGGGAGCCAAGTAGGGCAAAATAAAGAACTGGCGCTTTCTATAATATTTTTAAAAACAATGAAGTAATAAATTAGGGTGGAACCGCGTTTCTGACGCCCCTAGTCGCAAGGCTTGGGTGTTGAAATTCGGTTCTTTTTGATTTTGAACCTGAGTCTTCTTTTAAGAAAATCAGCCCTTGATTTTCTATATAGTCCTACTGCTTTATGTGTGATTAAGCCAGAAGTAGTATTAACTCGTCTTGCCAAGTAACACTGACTAGGCAGACTCGTGTCGAAAGTAATTTATAGAAAAAGGAGTAAACAATGTCTAAGAAATTAACATTTCAAGAAATTATTTTGACTTTGCAACAATTTTGGAATGACCAAGGTTGTATGCTCATGCAGGCTTATGATAATGAAAAAGGTGCGGGGACAATGAGTCCTTACACTTTCCTTCGTGCTATCGGACCTGAGCCATGGAATGCAGCGTATGTAGAGCCATCACGTCGTCCTGCTGACGGTCGTTATGGAGAAAATCCTAACCGTCTCTACCAACACCACCAATTCCAAGTGGTCATGAAGCCTTCTCCATCAAATATCCAGGAACTTTACCTTGAGTCTTTGGAAAAATTGGGAATCAATCCTTTGGAACACGATATTCGTTTTGTTGAGGACAACTGGGAAAACCCATCAACTGGTTCAGCTGGTCTTGGTTGGGAAGTTTGGCTTGACGGTATGGAAATCACTCAGTTCACTTATTTCCAACAAGTTGGTGGATTGGCAACTGGCCCTGTGACTGCGGAAGTTACCTATGGTTTGGAACGCTTGGCTTCTTACATTCAAGAAGTAGACTCTGTCTATGATATCGAGTGGGCTGATGGTGTAAAATACGGAGAAATCTTTATTCAGCCTGAGTATGAGCACTCAAAATATTCATTTGAAATTTCAGATCAAGAAATGTTGCTGGAAAACTTTGATAAGTTTGAAAAAGAAGCTGGTCGTGCCTTGGAAGAAGGCTTGGTTCACCCTGCCTATGACTATGTTCTCAAATGTTCACATACCTTTAACCTGCTTGATGCGCGTGGTGCCGTATCCGTAACCGAGCGTGCAGGCTATATCGCTCGTATCCGTAACCTAGCCCGTGTCGTAGCCAAAACCTTTGTCGCAGAACGCAAACGCCTAGGCTACCCACTTTTGGATGAAGAAACAAGAGCTAAACTCTTAGCAGAAGACGCAGAATAGTGAGTAATACTGTGCTCTAAAATCGTTAGAGGCAAGTCGAAGACTTGCTAGAGGGATATGCACCGCCGTACTGTTATGAGGGGATTTTTGAAACCTTAGGTTCAAAAATCAGTCAGCTAAATCCACTTTGATGAGACTGTTGGAAATCTTGAACAATTTTGCATTAGATTTCCCTACAGACTCACAAAGTTAGTTAGCGACGTCCCAAGTACCTAAGGTGCATATCAAAAAAGATTGAAGAAAATGTAAAGGAAAAAACATGACAAAAAACTTATTAGTAGAACTCGGTCTTGAAGAATTACCAGCCTATGTTGTCACACCAAGTGAAAAACAACTAGGCGAAAAAATGGCAGCCTTTCTCAAGGAAAACCGCCTATCTTTTGAAGCTATTCAAACCTTCTCAACACCACGTCGTTTGGCTGTTCGTGTGACTGGTTTAGCAGACAAACAGTCTGATTTGACAGAAGATTTCAAGGGGCCAGCAAAGAAAATTGCCTTGGATAGTGATGGAAACTTCACCAAAGCAGCTCAAGGATTTGTCCGTGGAAAAGGATTGACTGTTGAAGATATCGAATTCCGTGAAATCAAGGGTGAAGAATATGTCTATGTCACTAAGGAAGAAGTTGGTCAAGCAGTTGAAGCAATTGTTCCTGGTGTTGTGGATGTCTTGAAGTCACTGACTTTCCCTGTCAGCATGCACTGGGCCAACAACACCTTTGAATACATCCGCCCTGTTCACACTTTAACTGTTCTTTTAGATGAAGAAGAGTTTGATTTGGATTTCCTTGATATCAAGGGAGGTCGTGTGAGCCGTGGTCATCGTTTCTTGGGGAAAGAAACCAAAATTCAGTCAGCATTGAGCTATGAAGAAGATCTTCGTGCACAATTTGTAATAGCAGATCCACGTGAACGTGAGCAAATGATTGTTGACCAAATCAAGGAAATTGAGGCAAAACATGGTGTAAGTATCGAAATTGATGCTGATTTGCTTAATGAAGTCTTGAACTTGGTTGAATACCCAACTGCCTTTATGGGAAGTTTTGATGCCAAATACCTTGAAGTTCCAGAAGAAGTTTTGGTGACTTCGATGAAGGAACACCAACGGTACTTTGTTGTCCGTGATCAAGATGGTAAACTCTTGCCAAACTTCATTTCTGTCCGTAACGGAAACGCAGATCATTTGGAAAATGTCATCAAAGGAAATGAAAAAGTCTTGGTAGCTCGCTTGGAAGACGGAGAATTCTTCTGGCGTGAAGACCAAAAATTGGTGATTTCAGATCTTGTTGAAAAATTAAACAATGTAACCTTCCATGAGAAAATTGGTTCCCTTCGTGAACACATGATTCGTACTGGTCAGATTGCTATTCTCTTGGCAGAAAAAGCTGGTTTGTCAGTGGATGAAACAGTTGACCTTGCTCGCTCAGCAGCTATTTACAAGTTTGACTTGTTGACAGGTATGGTTGGTGAATTTGACGAGCTCCAAGGAATTATGGGAGAGAAATATGCCCTTCTTGCTGGTGAAACTCCAGCAGTGGCAGCTGCTATTCGTGAACACTACATGCCTACATCAGCTGAAGGAGAACTTCCAGAGAGCAAGGTCGGCGCAGTGCTTGCCATTGCAGACAAATTGGATACGATTTTGAGCTTCTTCTCAGTAGGTTTGATTCCATCAGGGTCTAATGACCCTTATGCCCTTCGTCGCGCGACCCAAGGTGTGGTTCGTATCTTGGATGCCTTTGGTTGGCACATTGCTATGGATGAGTTGATTGATAGCCTTTATGCTTTGAAATTTGACAGTTTGACTTATGAAAATAAGACAGAGGTTATGGAATTTATCAAGGCTCGTGTTGATAAGATGATGGGCTCTACTCCAAAAGATATTAAGGAAGCCGTTCTTGCAGGGTCAAACTTTGTTGTGGCGGATATGTTGGAAGCAGCAAGTGCTCTTGTAGAAGCAAGCAAGGGAGAAGACTTTAAACCATCTGTTGAATCCCTCTCACGTGCTTTCAACTTGGCTGAGAAAGCAGAAGGCAATGACACGGTTGATCCTGCTCTCTTTGAGAATGAAGAAGAGAAAACCTTGGCTGAAGCAGTAGAAACACTCGTTTTATCAGGTTCTGCAAGTCAGCAATTGAACCAACTCTTTGCTCTTAGCCCAGTCATTGATGCATTCTTTGAGAATACCATGGTTATGGCTGAAAATGAAGCAGTCCGTCAAAATCGTTTGGCAATCTTGTCACAACTAACCAAGAAAGCAGCTAAGCTCGCTCGTTTTAACCAAATCAATACTAAATAAACTCAGTCAAACGGACTGTATCTTATCACAAAGGAGAAGAAATGGATCCGAAAAAAATCGCTCGTATCAACGAGCTTGCCAAAAAGAAAAAAGCAGAAGGCTTAACACCAGCTGAAAAAGTAGAACAAGCCAAACTACGTGAGGAGTACATCGAAGGTTATCGTCGCACTGTTCGTCACCACATCGAAGGGATCAAAATTGTGGACGAAGAAGGAAACGATGTTACACCAGAGAAACTACGTCAAGTCCAACGTGAAAAAGGATTACATGGTCGTAGTCTCGATGACCCAAATTCATAATAAGTATTCTTTCTTTTAACAAGGATAGGTGAAATAATAATCAAAAGACTAGCAGTTTTTGTCTGCTAGTCTTTTTTCGCTAAAAAAGGAACCAATATGGTTCCCAAAACTATTATTAGTTACTTGCGCCAGATGTAGCGTCTGCGCCACCACCGTGGCCTCCAGCATCACCTGCATCAGAAGCTCCAGATGTGGCATCTGCACTGCCATGTCCTCCAGCAGGAGCTGCAGCATTTCCACCGACTAGACGTTGACCAGTCGTATTGAGGTACCAGTCAAGCCATGGTTGGAAATTAAAGATAATCTCATTAATTCCAGCATATGAACCATCTGGATAGTACATTGCTTGGTAATTATGGGTATTAATAACACCTTCAGGTGTTCCCGGCACAATTGTACGGACATATTCTTGATCCCCGTTACGCAATACGCCGACAACCCATTCAACGTTTTTCATTCTAGAATCTGGCAATGTACCGTGTACTGTTCCTAATCTATTTCCTGATTGAGCACGTACACGTTTACCAAACATTGTATCTGGGTCTTGGTGAGCGTTATTAAAGTACAAGAATTGATTGTTATCATCTGCAAATGTCAATTCAAATGGCATTGCTTTCAAGAACATGTCAATTTGGTTAACTGTCAAGATACCGTGGTCTAATTTAACGTAAGTATCTCCAGAAACAGCTCCAACAAGTTCAGCAGCTTTTTCTACCCATTCAGGATCATCTGGATCAACACCTTGGATAGTAGTTGCAATTGAATTTGTACAATATAAATCTTCTGGCTCAATTGGTTTTGGTTTTTTCAATTTTGAAACGACTCCCACATATTTTACAAAGTTGTCCAAGCATGTTTCAAGGAAATTAACAGTTCCTTCATTTGTGATATTTCCATTAACATCAAAAGCTTCTTTAGCTTTACCAAGAAGGAATTCATTTCCTGGAAGAGTGTAGGCATTGACACCTGGAGCGTCAAGAATCTTACGAAGGTGAACTTGGGCACGAGAAGTACCTTGGTCGTAGTAAGAAGCTCCCACAATCATGACTGGCTTGTTTTCAAATGGATGAACTTCGTATGAAAGCCATTCAAGAACAGATTTAAGAGAAGCTGAGATTGTGTGGTTGTGCTCAGGAGTAGCAATAATGACACCATCAGCACGCGTAATTCTGTTATACAAAAGACGTAATTGGAAACTTTCGTCCCATTTTTCGTCTTGGTTAAACATTGGAACTTCGTCAATTTCAAGAACTTCTAATTCAAATTTGAGTTTGAAGTGACGACGGATGAATTCCAAGAGTTTACGGTTATATGATTGATCGTAGTTTGATCCTACAAGTCCAACAAATTTCATTCTTTTTGCTCTCCTATCTTACAAATTTTCCCAGTCAAAGTCTTCAGCATCTTTGCGAAGTAGTGCTTGTGCGTTGCGTAATTTTTCTGTGATTTTTACAAAGATACGGAAGTCGTCAAAAGTAGCATCTAATTTTTTGATAACATCAAGATCCACTAGATCTCCACTTGGATTGAAGGCTTGAAGAGAATGTGAAAGCAAGAATTCATCTGGAAGGACACTTGCTTTGATTTCTGGGGCATTCAAGATTTGGCGAAGTTGTAATTGGGCACGTGATGAACCAAGCGTACCATATGAAGCACCTGTAATCATGATTGGTTTGTTCAAGAGTGGGTAAATACCATAAGACAACCAAGCAAGAGCGCTCATTAAAACAGCTGGGATAGAGTGGTCATACTCAGGAGTACCGATAATAACGCCATCTGCCTCTTCAATTTTAGCAGCAATTTCCAGAATTTCAGCAGGTACTTGCTTGTCAGCTGGTTTATTGAAGACAGGAATGTCTTTAATTTCCACAAGTTCAATTTCAGCTTTTTCAGCAAAGTGTTTTTGCATGTATTGAAGCAATTGGCGGTTTGTAGAACGTTTTGAATTTGTTCCAACAATAGCAATAAGTTTTAACATGAGATTTCCTTTCTCTTTTTACATAATACGATTTTAAAACTCCATTGAAACATCTATTTCTATAGAGTAGGAATTCCTGAAGAACAGCTTAGGTGACCTTCTTTATCGATGAGGATAGCTTCGATGCCCTCCAAACTTTCGACTTGCCAGAGGATAGAAGCCGGTCTTTCTCCAAATAGACGAGTTGTCCAGATTTCACCATCAACTGATTTATCAGAGATGATTGTTAGACTAGCTAGTTCTGTTTCAACAGGATATCCTGTTTGGCTGTCAAAAATATGATGGTAATCTTTTCCATCGACAGTCAGGTGACGTTCATAAATGCCTGAAGTCACGACAGATTTATTGACAACAGGGATGGTCATTAAGTGATTTCCCCTAGGATTGGCTGGGTCTTGAATCCCGATTTGCCAAGGCTGATTTCCTCTTGCCTGATTTTTTCCAATGGTCAGGACATTCCCTCCCAGATTGATCAAGGCAGATGTCACTCCCTCTTCTCTAAGAAATTGGGCAACCTTATCCGCACTATAACCCTTGGCTAAACAACCAAGATCGATCTTCATTCCTTTTTGTTTTAATAACACAGTGGAGGTGGAAGAATCTAACTCGATATAATGAGGATTGATTAAAGGAAGCACCGATTCAATTTCTTGAGGCTGGGCCACTTTGGCATCCGAAAAACCAATGCGCCAGGTTTGAATCAAGGGACCAATGCTGATGTTGAGATGACTAGAGGGCGCTAGGCTATGCTCTAATCCAAGTGAAATCAATTCAAACAAATCAGGATGAACTTTGACTGGAGCTATTCCAGCTTGATAATTGATTTCCATCAACTCAGATTCTTGACTATTGGCATTGAAGCGGTATTCAAGCTCTTTGAGTAAATCAAAGGATTTTTGGAGCAAGCTATCGGCTCGCTCATCTACTAATGAAATAGTGATAGTAGTCCCCATTAGCCGTTCGGAATGTGAACTAAGAGGCAAGCTACCAACTCCTTTCTCTTATGAAAAGAAGGCTGAAATATAGTAAATTTATATTAAATTTAACCCCTTACATTTTCTTTCCATGATACTAGCATACCATAAAGTCAGCGTTTTCACAAATGAAATTTGTAAACTTGTCAAGAAATATGCTCAGAAAATAAAGAGTAATTGTAAGAAAGGCTGATAAAATACAGATTATTTACATTTTTTTACAAAAAAATCGGGAAAATTAGCTAAACTCTTGTAAACGCTAACAGTAAATGTTATACTAGAAGAGTAAATTTAAAATTGAAGGTAGGAATTTTTCTATGAGTAAAATCGTTGTAGTTGGTGCTAACCACGCTGGTACAGCATGTATTAATACTATGTTGGATAATTTTGGAAACGAGAACGAAATCGTTGTTTTTGACCAAAACTCTAACATCTCTTTCTTAGGATGTGGAATGGCCCTTTGGATTGGTGAACAAATTGATGGTGCTGAAGGCTTGTTCTATTCTGATAAAGAAAAATTGGAAGCTAAAGGTGCTAAGGTTTACATGAACTCACCAGTTCTTTCAATCGACTATGATAACAAAGTAGTTACAGCAGAAGTTGAAGGGAAAGAGCACAAAGAATCATACGAGAAATTGATTTTCGCTACAGGTTCTACACCAATCTTGCCACCAATCGAAGGTGTTGAAATTGTTAAAGGAAACCGCGAATTTAAAGCAACTCTTGAAAATGTACAATTCGTTAAATTGTACCAAAACGCTGAAGAAGTGATTCACAAATTGTCTGATAAGAGTCAACACCTTGACCGTATCGCCGTTGTTGGTGGTGGTTATATCGGTGTTGAACTTGCTGAAGCCTTTGAACGTCTTGGAAAAGAAGTTATCCTTGTTGATATCGTTGATACTGTCTTGAACGGTTACTATGACAAAGACTTCACACAAATGATGGCGAAGAACTTGGAAGACCACAACATCCGCTTGGCGCTTGGTCAAACTGTTAAAGCAATTGAGGGTGACGGTAAAGTTGAACGCTTGATTACTGATAAAGAAACTTTCGATGTGGATATGGTTATCCTTGCAGTTGGTTTCCGTCCAAACACAGCCCTTGCTGATGGTAAGATTGAACTCTTCCGTAACGGTGCCTTCCTTGTAGACAAGAAACAAGAAACATCTATCCCAGGCGTTTACGCAGTAGGTGACTGTGCGACTGTTTATGACAACGCTCGTAAAGACACTAGCTACATCGCTCTTGCTTCAAATGCTGTTCGTACTGGTATCGTTGGTGCATATAACGCATGTGGACATGAATTGGAAGGAATCGGTGTTCAAGGTTCAAATGGTATCTCAATCTACGGTCTTCACATGGTTTCAACTGGTTTGACTCTTGAAAAAGCTAAAGCTGCTGGTTACAATGCAACTGAAACAGGCTTTAACGATCTTCAAAAACCAGAATTCATGAAACATGACAACCATGAAGTTGCCATCAAGATTGTCTTTGACAAAGATAGCCGTGAAATTCTTGGTGCACAAATGGTTTCACACGATTCTGCAATCAGCATGGGAATCCACATGTTCTCACTTGCTATCCAAGAGCATGTGACAATTGATAAGTTGGCATTGACAGACCTATTCTTCTTGCCACACTTCAACAAACCATACAACTACATCACAATGGCTGCACTTACAGCTGAAAAATAAAAATGAATGAGCTATCTGACCTTAAGTTAAGGCCAGATAGTTTTTTAACTATTCTGTACCCATACAATTACGTTTTTTTTATCTTGTACTTCATTTTAATCTAACTTAAAATGAAATGGTAGCTACCAATACAAATGATGAGGATAAAGAAATGACTGAAAATCGTTATGAACTAAATAAAAACTTGGCACAGATGCTCAAAGGTGGGGTTATCATGGACGTTCAGAACCCTGAACAGGCTCGTATTGCAGAGGCCGCTGGTGCGGCTGCTGTTATGGCCTTGGAGCGAATTCCAGCTGATATTCGTGCAGCTGGTGGTGTTTCCCGTATGAGTGATCCAAAGATGATTAAGGAAATCCAAGAAGCGGTTAGTATTCCAGTGATGGCCAAGGTCAGAATCGGGCACTTTGTTGAAGCTCAGATTTTAGAGGCTATTGAGATTGACTATATTGATGAGAGTGAAGTTTTATCTCCAGCAGACGATCGTTTCCATGTGGACAAAAAAGAATTCCAAGTTCCTTTTGTCTGTGGGGCTAAGGATTTGGGAGAAGCCTTGCGTCGTATTGCTGAAGGAGCTTCTATGATTCGTACCAAAGGAGAACCGGGTACGGGGGATATCGTTCAAGCCGTTCGTCATATGCGTATGATGAATCAGGAAATTCGCCGCATTCAAAACCTACGTGAGGACGAACTTTATGTTGCCGCCAAGGACTTACAAGTCCCTGTAGAATTGGTTCAATATGTCCATGAACATGGAAAATTGCCAGTTGTAAACTTTGCGGCTGGAGGCGTTGCAACGCCAGCAGATGCCGCGCTGATGATGCAATTGGGAGCAGAGGGCGTCTTTGTCGGTTCAGGTATTTTTAAGTCAGGAGATCCTGTTAAACGAGCGAGTGCTATTGTCAAAGCGGTGACTAACTTCCGTAATCCTCAAATTCTAGCTCAAATCTCTGAAGATTTAGGAGAAGCCATGGTTGGTATCAATGAAAATGAAATCCAAATTCTCATGGCTGAGCGAGGAAAATAGATGAAAATTGGAATATTGGCCTTGCAAGGTGCCTTTGCAGAACATGCAAAAGTGCTAGATAAACTAGGAGTCGTTAGTGTCGAAATCAGAAATTTAGATGATTTTCAGAAACATCAGAGTGACTTGTCAGGTTTGATTTTGCCTGGTGGGGAGTCTACAACCATGGGCAAGCTCTTACGAGACCAAAACATGCTGCTTCCCATTCGAGAAGCCATTCTATCTGGTTTACCAGCCTTTGGAACCTGCGCAGGCTTGATTCTCTTAGCTAAAGAAATTTCTTCTCAGAAAGAAAGTCATCTAGGAACTATGGATATGGTGGTTGAGCGCAATGCTTATGGGCGCCAATTAGGAAGTTTCTACACGGAAGCAGAATGTAAGGGAGTCGGTCAGATTCCAATGACCTTTATTCGTGGTCCAATTATCAGTAGTGTTGGAGAAGATGTAGAAATTTTAGCAACAGTTGATAATCAAATCGTTGCAGCCCAAGAAAAAAATATGCTGGTAACTTCTTTTCATCCAGAACTGACTGATGATGTGCGTTTGCACCAGTACTTTATCAATATGTGTAAAGAAAAAAGTTGAGACTGAGTTTCTCAACTTTTTTACATGTAATAAACAATGGCGATGTATTGGAGGGCAGATGCTGCTAGGATAAAGAGATGCCAAATCATGTGGAAATAAGGTTTTTTCTTGGCGTAAAATCCAGCTCCAACTGTATAACAGAGTCCACCAGTTACCATGAGACTCCAGAAAATTGGCGTTGTTTGACTGATAATGGCAGGAATGATAGCCAGAACCAACCAGCCCATAATCAGGTAAAGAGCAAGGCTAAATTTCTCATTGACTTTTTTAGCAAAGATTTTATAGAGAATACCAAAGATGGTCGTTCCCCACTGGATAGCAATAATCAGATAGCCAAACCAGTTATTCATTAAGGTCAAGACGACGGGCGTGTATGAGCCTGCGATAGCCACATAAATCATCGAATGGTCGATGATTCTCAAGACATATTTGTGGGTTGAACCATAGGCCATAGAGTGATAAATGGTGGATGATAGAAACATGAGAAAGAGACTAATAACGAAAATGGAAACGCCGATAGAGGATAAAAATCCGTGTGCCTCATAACTATAGGTGGATGAAATGGGGAGTAAGATGAGCATGATGACTGCACCTACGGCATGGGTCACGCTATTAGCAATCTCCTCTCCAAAACTGAGTTGTTTGCTGAGTTTAAGACTAGTGTTCATTGGATTACCTCCTCTTGAGTATGATCGATTAAGGCTAGAGTTTGATGATAGAGTTTAACGGTTTGACAGCTACTTTGGATAATGGGGTTAGCTGGATCAATTCCTTGGTTCATGTAGTTTACAAAAGCATCGTAGAGTTGGTCTGAACTTGCTTGACTTTGGAGAGTATTAAGTGTCTGAGCGATTTCTTGAATAGAAAATACAGACTTGAGGGTTGTGATAGCAATTAGACGGGCAATCTGTTGGCGTTGGTATTTTTTCTTGTCAGGTTTTGTCAGGTAACCATGTTTCACATAATTATTGACCATGGATGCTGTTAGCCCCTTGTCCTTATCTGGAGAGACAGGGGCGCAGACCTGATTGACATAGAGCAAAACCTGGTCCAGATAGAGGTCGATGTTTGGAATTTCTGCCCATTTGGGGTAGGAAAAGGTAGTTTTCATTTTCAACTCCTTTTTATCTAGTTTTAATAACTAGATTATAAAATAACAAAAACAGAAAGTCAAGTTTTAACTGCTTGTAGAAAGACTTAAATTATGCTATGATGGGAGAAACTAGTCAGAAATGAGGAGAAAAGATGGAGATTCGTTTAGCTTTTCCAAATGAAGTAGATGCCATCATGCAGGTGATGGAAGATGCTAAAAAATATTTAGCAGATGCTGGTAGTGACCAGTGGCAAAATGGCTATCCAAATGCTGATATTATTATTGAAGATATTATCTCAGGTCAAGCCTACGTAGCCTTGGAAGAGGGAGAACTACTAGCTTATGCAGCTGTGACCAAGAGTCCAGAGGCAGCCTATGAAGCCATTTATGAAGGCAACTGGCAAGCTGGAGAGTCAGAGTACCTGGTCTTTCACCGTATTGCTGTGGCAGCAGATGTCCAGGGACAGGGAGTTGCTCAAACCTTTTTAGAGGGCTTGATTGAAGGTTTTGACTATCTTGATTTTCGCTCAGATACGCATGCTGAAAACAAAGCTATGCAACATATTTTTGAAAAACTTGGTTTTAAACAGGTTGGTAAAGTGCCTGTTGATGGCGAACGCTTGGCCTATCAAAAATTAAAGAAATAATGCAAAAGAAGTACGCAAAAATGTTCTATTCTTCGCCAATAGGAACCTTGTCTTTGGTTGCCGACGAGCAATATCTGTATGGCGTTTGGGTGCAGGAGCAGAAGCATTTTGAGAGGGGACTAGTAGATGAGACGATAGAAGCAGTTGTTAGTCATCCCATTTTAGACCCAGTTATTGCTTGCTTAGATGCTTACTTTAAAGGCAAGCCTCAGGATTTATCCGACTTGCCTTTGGCTCCAATCGGAACGGATTTTGAAAAGCGAGTTTGGTCCTATTTACAGAGAATTCCTTATGGTCAGACAGTGACCTATGGACAAATAGCCCAAGACCTGCAAGTGGCCTCTGCTCAAGCAATTGGTGGAGCAGTGGGACGCAATCCTTGGTCTATCCTAGTACCTTGTCATCGTGTGTTAGGAGCAGGTAAGCGTCTGACAGGGTATGCTGCAGGAGTGGAAAAGAAAGCTTGGCTCTTGGAGCATGAAGAAGCAGATTTTAAAGATATAAAATAGAAAGTGAAAGATATGTTAGAATTTATCGAATATCCAAAATGTTCAACTTGTAAAAAAGCAAAACAAGAATTAAATCAATTAGGTGTGGACTACAAATCCGTCCATATCGTCGAAGAAACACCTAGCCAAGAAGTCATTTTAAACTGGCTAGAAACCTCGGGTTTTGAGTTGAAGCAATTTTTCAACACCAGTGGGATCAAATACCGTGAATTAGGGCTGAAAGATAAGGTAGGAAGCCTGTCAAACCAAGAAGCAGCTGAGTTGCTAGCAAGTGACGGTATGTTGTTAAAACGCCCCATTTTAGTAGAAAATGGAACTGTTAAGCAAATCGGTTATCGAAAAGCTTATGAAGAATTGGGATTGAAATAGTTTTTATCTATCTCTTTGATAGATAAAATATATAACCTCCCTGTTTCAAAGTATGATAAACTAGTAGGTAGACAAAGTCTGTATCTGACCGTAGCAAATAATTTCATTGACGGCAGAAGTATGGTAGAATGAATCATTATCAGGAGAGGATGTTTTTATGAATGTTACAACGATTTTAGCATCAGATTGGTACCAAAACTTGATGCAATTGATTCCGGATGGCAAGCTGTTTAGCTTGCGTTCGGTCTTTGATGGAATTCCAAGAATTGTCCAACAACTTCCAACAACGATTATGTTGACAATTGGTGGTGCCCTTTTTGGCTTGGTTTTGGCACTTCTTTTTGCTATTGTGAAAATCAATCGTGTCAAGATTTTATATCCCTTACAGGCCTTCTTTGTTAGTTTCTTAAAGGGGACACCGATTTTGGTGCAACTCATGTTGACCTACTACGGAATTCCTTTGGCTTTGAAAGCTCTCAATCAGCAATGGGGAACTGGTCTCAATATCAATGCCATTCCAGCTGCTGCTTTTGCGATTGTTGCCTTTGCTTTCAACGAGGCAGCTTATGCCAGTGAAACCATTCGTGCAGCCATTCTCTCAGTTAACCCTGGTGAGATTGAGGCGGCACGCAGTCTGGGTATGACCCGAGCACAAGTTTATCGTCGTGTGATTATTCCAAATGCGGCCGTTGTGGCGACTCCAACTTTAATCAATTCCCTAATCGGCTTGACCAAGGGAACTTCCCTAGCCTTCAGTGCGGGTGTTGTGGAAGTCTTTGCCCAAGCTCAGATTTTGGGTGGTGCCGATTATCGTTATTTTGAACGCTTCATCTCCGTTGCCCTTGTTTATTGGGTAGTCAATATCGGAATTGAAAGCCTAGGTCGTTTCATCGAGAGAAAAATGGCTATTTCTGCACCCGATACAGTGCAAACAGATGTGAAAGGAGACCTTCGTTAATGATTAAGATTTCGAATTTAAGCAAATCCTTTTCAGGACAGACTGTCTTGGATCATCTGAACTTGGATATTCAAAAAGGGGAAGTTGTAGCCTTGATTGGTTCTTCAGGAGCTGGAAAATCAACTTTTCTTCGTAGTCTCAATTATCTTGAAACACCGGACAGTGGCTCTATTCAGATTGATGATTTCTCAGTTGATTTTTCTAAAATCACTCAAGAAGAAATCCTTGCCCTACGCCGTAAGCTGTCTATGGTTTTCCAACAGTTTAATTTGTTTGAACGCCGAACAGCACTTGATAATGTAAAAGAAGGCTTGGTTGTTGTCAAGAAATTATCTGACCAAGAAGCAACCAAGATTGCCAAGGAAGAGTTGGCTAAGGTTGGGCTTTCTGATCGTGAAAACCATTACCCTCGCCATTTATCAGGTGGACAAAAGCAACGGGTTGCCCTAGCGCGTGCGCTTGCTATGAAACCAGATGTCTTGCTCTTAGACGAACCAACTTCAGCCCTTGACCCAGAATTGGTCGGTGAAGTAGAAAAGTCTATTGCAGATGCTGCTAAGTCAGGTCAGACTATGATTTTAGTTAGTCATGACATGTCCTTTGTAGCCCAAGTGGCTGATAAGATTCTCTTCTTAGATAAGGGGAAAATCATCGAGTCTGGAACACCGGATGAGATTATCCACCATCCTAAAGAAGAGCGGACAAAAGAATTCTTCGCTAGTTACAAACGGACTTATATTTGATATAATAGATAAAGGAAAACTCAGTTAGCTGGACTAGCTGAGTTTACTCTTTAAAAAAGATAGAAATGAGAGAAATCATGCTACTGCAACTATTTTCTTTATATTTCGAGAGTTTGATCTTGACCACCATCCTTGTCCTGATTTTTTTAGGGATTTGGATTGGACTGAGAGCTATGTCGGGAGTTGATAAGACAGCCAAGGCTCGCCAAGCCCATCTCTATGATATGATTATGATTGGGGTCTTGGTTGTTCCAGTATTATCCTTTGCGGTTATGAGTTTAATTCTTGTTTTCAAGGCATAATCCTTGCTTGATTGACAAGAAAGAGTTAGAATAAAGATAGTTACAACAAGAAAGAAGGAATCTATATGTACGATACTATTATTATCGGTGCTGGACCTGCAGGAATGACTGCAGCCTTGTATGCTGCTCGAAGCAATCTAAAAGTAGCCTTGATTGAAGGTGGTCTGCCAGGTGGTCAGATGAATAATACATCTGATATTGAAAATTACCCAGGATACGCTAATATTAGTGGGCCAGAATTGGCAGAAAAGATGTTTGAACCGCTTGAAAATCTTGGTGTTGAGCACATTTATGGTTATGTTGAAAATGTCCAAGACCATGGTGATTTTAAGAAAGTGATTACTGATGACCAAACGTATGAAACTCGTACAGTTATCGTAGCAACTGGTTCTAAACACCGTCCTTTGGGAGTGCCTGGAGAAGAAGAACTGAACAGTCGTGGTGTTTCTTACTGTGCCGTGTGTGATGGTGCTTTCTTCCGTGACCAAGATTTGTTGGTAGTCGGTGGTGGAGATTCAGCTGTTGAAGAAGCCCTCTTCTTGACTCGTTTTGCTAAGACTGTGACCGTTGTTCACCGTCGTGACCAACTTCGTGCTCAAAAGGTTTTACAAGACCGCGCCTTTGCGAATGAGAAAGTCAGCTTTATCTGGGATTCTGTAGTGAAGGAAATCAAGGGCGAAAACCGAGTAGAATCTGTCGTATTTGAAAATGTGAAAACAGGTCAAGTGACAGAACAAGCCTTTGGTGGTGTCTTTATCTATGTTGGATTGGACCCTCTTAGCGATTTTGTTAAAGAATTGAATATCCAAGATCAGGCTGGATGGATTGTGACAGATAACCACATGAAAACTGCAGTTGACGGTATCTTTGCAGTTGGAGATGTTCGCTTGAAAGACCTCCGCCAAGTAACAACAGCAGTTGGAGATGGAGCTATCGCTGGTCAAGAAGCTTATAAGTTTATCACCGAACATAGTTAATCATAAAAAAGTTTCCAATCAGATGACTGGAAACTTTTTTATAGTCTATTTCGGAAAACTTCGTACATGAGAATAGCTGCAGCAACACTGGCATTAAGGCTTTGAACATGTCCATTCATAGGAATGGTAATCATTTCATCTACCTGTTTTTTGATGTTGCTAGAGATGCCTTTTCCTTCATTTCCGATGATGAGGGCAATTTTCCCTTTTGTATTCCACTTATGGCAAGGAGTACCATTCATATCCGTTCCAAAGGTCCAGAATCCTTCATCCTTGAGTTTGTCCATAGTTTGGCTCAGATTGGTCACTCGAGCGATTGGAACGTGCTCAATAGCACCTGTGGCTGTTTTAGCAACGACAGGAGTAACTCCGACAGCACGGTGCTTGGTAATGATGACTCCTGAAACATTGGTCGCATCGGCTGTTCGCAAGATAGAACCTAGATTATGGGGGTCGGTTAGCCCGTCCAGAATTAATAGCAAAGGATTTTCTTCTTGGCGTGTTTTGGCAAGGATGTGATCCAGCTCGCTATAGGCAAATTCAGACACTCGTAGAACAAAACCTTGGTGGACAGCACCTTCAGTCATCTCAGAGAGGGATTTTTTTGAAGTCCAAGAAATGGACACCTTCTTTTCTGTAGCCAATTCCTTGACTTTCTCAAGATTCTTACCTCGGAGATCTTCTTGAAGGTAGAGTTTATTGCCAGTATTTGCAAGGAGTGCTTCGGTAACGGCGTGGACGCCATAGACAATATCATTTGTTTTCATGCCTCTATTATAACACAAAACCCCGTCTTACAACGGGATTTTCTTTATTCTAGAATTAGTAAACCATCTTTAACTGCAAATGGGTCTTTTTCATTGATACGATCGTAAAACATGATACCGTTAATGTGGTCAATTTCATGCTGAACAACGATGGAGTTGTAACCTTTGAGCTTAATACGGTGTTTTTCTCCATCCTTGTCAAAGTAGTCAACAGTAACGCGGGCATGGCGAACAACATAGCCAGGTACGTTGCGGTCAACAGAAAGGCACCCTTCTCCTTCGCCAAGAGCAGCGTCTTGAACAGAGTGAGAGACGATTTTTGGATTGTACATAATAGCTTGCAAGTCGTAAGCTTCCTGTGGAGTTTCGCCTTCTTCGACAATGTTTGGCACCAAAACAGCGATAATGCGTTTTGAGATATCCAATTGAGGAGCAGCAAGTCCAACCCCACCGCGGAGCCCCATTTTTTCAGCCATGACAGGATCTTGGGAATGTTTGAGGAATTGCATCATCTTTTCACCAAGGATGATTTCCTGATCAGACAAGGGGAAAGTAACTTCCTCAGCAACCGCGCGTAGAGTTGGGTTCCCTTCGCGGATAATATCTTTCATATCAATTAAGTGAGCAGCTTTTGTAATACGTTCTATAGCAGACATTTTCTCTCCTTTCATTACCTCTACATGATAACACAAAATGACAAGGATTGAAAGTATTACAGCCTTTAGGATTTATATAAAATAGATAGGAAGTTCAATTCAGTTGTGAAAGAAATACTTATCTGTGTTATAATAAAAAGAAAAGGCTTGCATTAGAAAGTAGGGAGAATGAAGATGCAAAGAAGACAAGATAGACATAAACGTGGACCAGTTTTTCGTTTTGTGAAAGGTTTGGTCAGCTTTTTTAGACGTTATCGTAAGTGGAGCAATAAGGGATTTGTTGCTGTGCTTTTGCTGGCTGTTGCTTTATCAATGGGCTTGGTCTTGTTGTTTGAAAGTTTCCAAGGAATTCCCTTGACCAGTCAAAAAAAGGATGCCATTTCTCAAGAAGCACATAAGACGAATCAAAGTTCTAAAGATCAGGAAGAAGAAACAAGTGCTCGTATTATGGCCCATGGAGATTTACTTTACCATGATATTATCTATATGTCAGCTAAAAAGGAAGATGGCAGCTATGATTTTCATGAGAATTTTGAATACGTAACTCCTTGGCTTAAGCAGGCAGATTTGGCAATAGGTGATTTTGAAGGGACCATTAATAAAGATCATTATCTAGCTGGCTATCCTTTATTTAATGCTCCTGGTCAAGTAATGGATGCTATTAAAGATGCTGGGTATCATGTTTTAGATTTAGCCCATAATCATGTTTTAGATTCTCAAATTGAAGGAGTTATTTCAACGGCAGATGCAATTGAAAAGGCAGGAATGACACCTATTGGAGTTTATACGCACGAGTCACGTGATCAAGCTCCGCTCGTTATCAAGGAAGTGAACGGTATCAAGGTTGCACTTTTGGCTTATTCTTATGGATTTAATGGAATTGAGCAAAGTATTTCTCAAGAAGATTATAACCGCTATCTTTCAGACCTAAACGAAGATAAGATGAAGGCTGAAATTGAGCGTGCAGAGAAGGAAGCGGACATTACTGTTATCATGCCTCAGATGGGGGTTGAGTATCGCATAGAACCGACTGAAGAGCAAAAGGTTTTGTACCACAAGATGATTGAATGGGGAGCGGATATTATCTTTGGAGGCCATCCACACGTAGTTGAGCCATCAGAGACTGTTGAAAAAGATGGAGAGAAAAAACTTATCATCTATTCTATGGGAAACTTTATTTCTAACCAACGTATTGAAACAATGACTGGTGTAGACAATGCGAAGTGGACAGAGCGTGGTGTTCTTATGGATGTAACTGTCAAGAAAAAAGGTGGAAAAACAACTATTGACACAGCTAAAGCTCATCCAACTTGGGTCAATCGAACACCAAAGGGAACCTTTTCACCAGAAGGATATCCCCTATATCATTATCAAACCTATATCTTAGAAGATTTTATCGAGGGTGGCAGTCATCGTGATCAGTTAGATGAAGCGACTAAGGAACGAATTGATGCAGCCTATAAAGAAATGAACGAACATGTAGGATTGAAGTGGGATTAGCTTGAATTCAGAGGAAAGTAAATGACGATTAAAGTAATTGCGACAGATATGGATGGGACCTTGCTGGATGCTAGAGGCCAGCTTGATCTCCCACGCTTGGAAAAGATTTTAGATCAGTTGGATCAAAGGGGCGTTCGTTTTGTCATCGCTACGGGCAATGAAATTCACCGTATGAGGCAACTACTGGAGCACTTGGTGGATCGAGTGGTTCTGGTGGTTGCCAACGGTGCTCGTATTTTTGAAAACAATGAACTGATTCAGGCTCAGACTTGGGATGATGTCATTGTCGATAAGGCCTTGGCTTATTTCGAGGGTCGATCGTGTCAGGATCAGTTTGTTGTAACGGGGATGAAGGGTGGTTTCGTCAAAGAAGGTACGATTTTTACAGACCTTGAAAGTTTTATGACTCCAGAAATGATTGAAAAATTCTACCAACGGATGCAATTTGTGGATGAATTAACCTCTGACCTCTTTGGTGGTGTTCTCAAGATGAGTATGGTTGTTGGTGAGGAACGTTTGAGTTCGGTTTTGGAAGAAATCAATGACCTCTTTGATGGCCGCGTTCGGGCTGTATCGAGTGGCTATGGTTGCATTGATATCCTTCAAGCTGGAATTCATAAAGCATGGGGCTTGGAAGAATTACTCAAGCGTTGGGACTTGACTCCCCAACAAATCATGGCTTTTGGTGACAGTGAAAATGATGTTGAAATGCTTGAAATGGCTGGAATTGCCTATGCGATGGAAAATGCTGATGATAAAGCCAAAGCTGTGGCTACTGCTCTAGCACCAGCCAACAGCCAAGGCGGAGTTTATCAAGTCTTGGGAAACTGGTTAGAAAAAGGAGAATGAAGTGGCAGTACAGTTATTAGAAAATTGGTTACTAAAGGAACAAGAAAAAATCCAAACCAAGTATCGTCACTTAAATCAGGTTTCTGTTGTAGAGCCAGACATTCTTTTTATTGGGGATTCCATTGTCGAATACTATCCTCTGCAGGAACTATTTGGGACTTCAAAGACGATTGTCAATCGAGGAATTCGTGGCTATCAGACAGGGCTGTTATTAGAAAATCTTGATGCGCATCTTTATGGTGGAGCAGTAGATAAAATTGTCCTTTTGATTGGGACAAATGATATCGGAAAAGATGTGCCTGTGAATGAGGCTCTCAATAATCTCGAAGCTATCATACAATCCATTACTCGCGATTATCCATTGACTGAGATTAAATTGCTTTCCATTTTGCCAGTCAATGAGGGAGAGGAGTACAAGCAGACAGTCTATATCCGCACGAATGAAAAAATCCAGAAATGGAATCAAGCCTATCGAGAGCTTGCTTCAGCCTATATGCAGGTAGAATTTGTGCCAGTTTTTGATAGTTTGACAGACCAGGCAGGTCAACTCAAAAAAGATTATACAACTGATGGGTTGCACCTTAGTGTTGCTGGTTATCAGGTTTTGACAAAATCTTTGAAAGACTATCTTTTGTAGTTAATTGCTTTCCTTTTTGCATTTTTGTGTTAGATAAGGTATAATGGTTTTATTGTCTTTTGGGGTCGTTACGGATTCGACAGGCATTATGAGGCATATTTTGCGACTCGTGTGGCGACGTAAACGCTCAGTTAAATATAACTGCAAAAAATAACACTTCTTACGCTCTAGCTGCCTAAAAACCAGCAGGCGTGACCCGATTTGGATTGCTCGTGTTCAATGACAGGTCTTATTATTAGCGAGATACGATCAAGTCTTGTCTAGCGGCTTGATAAGAGATTGATAGACTCGCAGTTTCTAGGCTTGAGTTATGTGTCGAGGGACTGTTAAACGAATACATAACCTATGGTTGTAGACAAATATGTTAGCAGGTGTTTGGACGTGGGTTCGATTCCCACCGGCTCCATTGATAATTTACATTGTTTTGTAAATCTTTCTAAAACGTTGTTTTTACAACGTTTTTTATTTTATTCTTTGGTATTCTTTTGCAAAAAAAGAATACAACATTTTGTTGTATCCTAAATATTAAATCAAGTCCTGAATTTTCTTAAGTTTTTATCATATTTTCTGTTATAATTAAGGTGCCTTAAGAAAAATAATGAAAAAACTAAATGTTTTTCATATAGTTTTCATTGTTTTAATAGTTTAAAGTCAATCTTATTTTTCTCTAATAGAAAATAATGAAAAAGTAGGTTTAGAAAGAGGTAAGTATCTATGTCTTCTCATAAAAAAGTGTCACTCTCTGAGATTAATCAATCTATCGATACTCCAAATAACAATCATTTCTGGCAAAATTTAAATGCCTTTTTAGGTCCGGGTGCTCTTGTCGCAGTTGGTTATATGGATCCAGGAAACTGGATTACCAGTGTAGTCGGTGGTGCTTCCTATAAGTATAGTCTCTTGTTTGTTATCTTGATTTCATCTCTCATTGCCATGCAACTTCAGCAGATGGCAGGAAAGCTTGGTATTGTAACCCAGATGGACCTGGCTCAAGCAACGGCTCATCATTCACCTAAATGGCTTCGTTATAGTCTATGGGTGATTTTAGAATTAGCCTTGATGGCGACAGATCTGGCAGAAGTTCTAGGTTCAGCGATTGCTCTCAATCTTCTCTTTAAGATTCCGATTATGATAGCAATTCTCTTGACCGTGTTGGATGTTTTTCTCTTATTGCTTCTGATGAAATTTGGCTTTAAGAAGATTGAAGCTATTGTGACAACACTGATTTTAACCATTCTAGCAATTTTTACCTATCTGGTAGCTTTGTCACATCCAAGCTTCCAAGGAATCGTTGAGGGTTATCTACCGAATGCAACCTTATTTGAAAGTCCCTTGCCAGGGCATGAAAGTCAATTAACCTTGGCACTAGGGATCGTGGGAGCAACGGTTATGCCCCATAACCTCTATTTGCATTCTTCCTTGTCACAAACTCGGAAAATCAATCACAAGGACAAGAATGATGTTCGAAAAGCCGTGCGCTTTATGACCTGGGATTCAAATCTCCAATTATCCTTGGCCTTTGTGGTTAACTCCCTTCTATTAATTCTCGGGGCGGCTCTCTTTTTCGGCCATGCATCTGAGATTTCTGCCTTCTCTCAAATGTATAATGCCTTGCAGGATTCTACTATTGCAGGAGCTATAGCTAGCTCGACCTTATCAACCTTGTTTGCCTTGGCTTTATTAGCCAGTGGTCAAAATTCGACAATTACGGGTACCTTGACTGGACAAATCGTTATGGAAGGTTTCTTGCATATGAGATTACCTCAATGGTTCATTCGTTTGGCAACTCGTCTCTTTGCCTTGTTGCCTGTCATGATTGTAGCGGTTCTGTTTGGTCATCAGGAAAAAACATTAGATCAGTTATTGGTTTATTCACAAGTCTTTCTTTCGATTGCTCTTCCATTTTCAATCTTCCCACTGATTTATCTAACTTCTAAGAAATCACTGATGGGAGAATTTACCAATGCCAAATGGAATACCATCCTTGGCTATATCGTTTCCATTATCTTAACAATTCTCAATGTGAAATTGTTATTTGATATTTTCTAAGAAATTCACCCGAGTTATAAAACAAGCATATAAGAAAAAAGATACCCAAGATTTCTTGGGTATCTTTTTTAAAATAAACGGAAGACATGGGATTCGAACCCACGCACGCTGTTACACGCCTACCGCGTTTCCAACACGGCCTCTTAAGCCTCTTGAGTAATCTTCCAATACTTACTCAAATAGTCTACCATAAAGGCTCTTATCTTGCAATAAAAATTTTGGAAATAAGAAAAATGATAGATTTTGAAAGAAAATGACAAAAAGCGCTTGACTTTGAAAGAAAGTGTGATAGAATGAATAGTGTAAACGATAACAGGAGGTGATTCGGTGTTAAAAACAGAGCGGAAGCAACTGATTTTAGAGGAGTTAAATCAACATCATGTAGTTTCTCTAGAAAAATTAGTTAGTTTGCTAGAGACCTCAGAATCAACGGTTCGAAGAGATTTGGATGAGTTGGAAGCGGAAAACAAGCTTCGTCGCGTACATGGTGGAGCAGAATTGCCTCACTCTTTGCAGGAAGAAGAAACCATTCAAGAAAAATCTGTCAAAAACCTTCAAGAGAAGAAGTTGCTGGCTCAGAAAGCAGCCTCTCTCATCAAGGAACAAGATGTCATCTTTATCGATGCTGGAACAACAACTGCTTTTTTGATTCATGAATTGGTCAATAAGAATGTTACAGTCGTGACCAACTCGATTCACCATGCCGCACAGTTGGTTGAAAAGCAGATTCCAACTGTCATGGTTGGAGGAAGTGTCAAGATGGCAACAGATGCTAGCATCGGGGGCGTTGCTCTTAACCAGATTAACCAATTGCACTTTGATCGTGCCTTTATCGGGATGAATGGTGTGGACGATGGCTATTATACAACTCCTGATATGGAAGAGGGTGCTGTGAAGCGCGCTATTTTAGAGAATGCCAAACAGACCTATGTCTTGGTTGATTCGTCAAAAATTGGACAAACTTGCTTTGCCAAGGTAGCACCACTCAAACGAGCTATTGTTATCACAAGTCAAGGGCATGAGCTCTTGCAGGCTATTAAGGAGAAAACGGAGGTAATAGAAGTATGATTTATACAGTCACACTCAATCCATCCATTGACTATATCGTTCGTTTGGACCAAGTCCAAGTCGGTAGTGTCAATCGAATGGATAGTGATGATAAGTTTGCTGGAGGGAAAGGAATCAATGTCAGTCGTGTCTTGAAACGCTTGGATATTCCAAATACAGCGACTGGATTTATCGGAGGTTTTACTGGTAAATTTATCACAGATACTTTGGCTGATGAAGCAATCGAGACACGTTTTGTCCAAGTGGCAGAAGATACTCGTATCAATGTTAAAATCAAAGCAGACCAAGAGACAGAAATCAACGGAACGGGTCCAAATGTCGAACCAGCCCAGTTAGAAGAATTGAAAGCTATTTTATCTAGTCTGACAGCAGATGATACGGTTGTGTTTGCGGGTTCGAGTGCTAAAAACCTAGGAAATGTCATCTACAAGGATTTGATTGCCTTGACGCGGCAGACTGGTGCGCAAGTGGTTTGTGACTTTGAAGGACAGACCTTGATTGATAGTTTGGACTACCAGCCACTTTTGGTCAAACCAAATAATCACGAGCTTGGAGCGATTTTTGGAGTGAAACTCGAAAGTTTAGATGAAATTGAGAAATACGCTCGAGAACTCCTAGCTAAAGGTGCTCAAAATGTGATTATCTCTATGGCTGGTGATGGTGCCCTTCTTGTCACATCTGAGGGAGCTTACTTCGCCAAACCTATCAAGGGAACAGTCAAAAATTCAGTTGGAGCTGGTGACTCTATGGTTGCTGGATTTACAGGTGAATTTGTCAAATCTAAAGATGTAGTAGAATCCTTCAAATGGGGAGTTGCTTGTGGAACAGCAACGACATTCTCAGATGACTTGGCAACGGCAGAATTTATTAAAGAAACATATGAAAAAGTTGAGGTAGAAAAACGATGAAAATTCAAGACCTATTGAGAAAAGATGTCATGTTGCTGGATTTGCAGGCAACTGAAAAAACAGCTGTCATCGACGAGATGATTAAAAGTTTGACAGACCACGGTTATGTAACAGATTTTGAAACATTTAAAGAAGGAATTTTGGCGCGTGAAGCTCTCACTTCTACTGGTCTGGGTGATGGAATCGCAATGCCTCACAGCAAAAATGCTGCTGTAAAAGAAGCGACTGTTCTCTTTGCTAAATCAAACAAGGGTGTTGACTATGAAAGTTTAGATGGACAACCAACTGACCTCTTCTTCATGATTGCTGCTCCAGAAGGCGCCAATGATACTCACTTGGCAGCCTTGGCAGAATTGTCTCAATACTTGATGAAAGATGGCTTTGCTGATAAACTTCGTCAAGCAACATCAGCTGACCAAGTTATCGAACTTTTTAACCAAGCTTCAGAAAAAGCTGAGGAGCCAGTTCAAGCACCTACCAATGACTCTGGTGACTTTATCGTTGCTGTTACAGCTTGTACAACAGGTATTGCCCACACTTACATGGCCCAAGAAGCCCTTCAAAAAGTGGCTGCTGAAATGGGGGTTGGTATCAAGGTCGAAACCAACGGTGCTAGCGGTGTTGGAAACCAACTAACTGCTGAGGACATCCGCAAGGCTAAAGCTGTTATCATAGCTGCAGACAAGGCGGTTGAGATGGATCGTTTCGATGGCAAACCATTGATCAATCGTCCAGTGGCTGACGGGATCCGTAAAACAGAAGAATTGATTAACTTGGCTCTTTCAGGAGAAGCGGAAGTCTACCGTGCCGCTAATGGTGCAAAAGCTGCAACAGCCTCTAACGAAAAACAAAGCCTTGGTGGTGCCTTCTACAAACACTTGATGAGTGGTGTATCTCAAATGTTGCCATTTGTTATTGGCGGTGGTATCATGATTGCCCTTGCCTTCTTGATTGACGGCGCTTTGGGTGTTCCAAATGAAAAACTTGGCAATCTTGGTTCTTACCATGAGTTAGCTTCTATGTTCATGAAAATCGGTGGTGCAGCCTTTGGTTTGATGCTTCCAGTCTTTGCAGGTTATGTTGCCTACTCTATCGCTGAAAAACCAGGTTTGGTAGCAGGTTTCGTGGCTGGTGCTATTGCAAAAGAAGGTTTTGCCTTTGGGAAAATCCCTTATGCCGCAGGTGGTGAAGCAACTTCAACTCTTGCCGGTGTCTCATCTGGTTTCCTAGGCGCCCTTGTGGGTGGATTTATCGCAGGTGCTTTGGTGCTTGCTATCAAGAAATACGTTAAAGTTCCTCGTTCACTTGAAGGTGCAAAATCAATCCTTCTCTTGCCACTTCTTGGGACAATCTTGACAGGATTTGTCATGCTAGCTGTTAACATCCCGATGGCAGCAATCAACACTGCTATGAATGACTTCCTAGGCGGTCTTGGAGGTGGTTCAGCTGTCCTTCTCGGTATCGTCCTTGGTGGAATGATGGCTGTTGACATGGGGGGACCAGTCAACAAAGCGGCTTATGTATTTGGTACAGGTACGCTTGCAGCGACTGTTTCTTCAGGTGGTTCTGTGGCTATGGCAGCAGTTATGGCTGGAGGAATGGTACCACCACTTGCAATCTTTGTCGCAACTCTTCTCTTTAAAGACAAATTTACTAAAGAAGAACGCAACTCTGGTTTGACAAACATCATCATGGGCTTGTCATTTATCACTGAGGGAGCAATTCCATTTGGTGCCGCTGACCCAGCTCGTGCGATCCCAAGCTTCATCCTTGGTTCAGCAGTAGCAGGTGGACTCGTTGGTCTTACTGGTATCAAACTCATGGCGCCACACGGAGGAATCTTCGTTATTGCCCTTACTTCAAATGCTCTTCTTTACCTCGTTTCTGTCTTGGTAGGAGCAATCGTAAGTGGTGTGGTCTATGGTTACCTACGCAAACCACAAGCAGTTAAATAAAAGGGAACTATATACCAGTTTAAACCAACCACAAAATGTAGTATTTCAACAATATCGAAAAAGACGATTTCCGTTTGGAAATCGTCTTCTCACTATTTCAATAGTTCATACTCAAATAATTTACTTTCAAGCTCATTCTCATAGTAATCAGCTAACCTTGTTTTAAGTTCTTTTAGTTTAGTGTTAACTTTTTCATTGTTGAATATCTTTTTATCATTACCATCTTTGTATGATGTATTTATGTCCAATTCAATTTGATAAGTACCATAATTGTATTTTGGATTATATTCTTGAGTATTTTTAGCTAGTTCAAGTAATTCATCAAAGACGCCTAGCAACATTAAGTCAGCTCTATCAAGTTTTCCATATTTTTCTTGTTCGACCAATTCTTTACGAACTAGAGAGTTCTCATCTAGGCACATTTCGTTACTATAAAACTTTCCATCAGAACCATCAAAGCTCAAACAATGATTTTTTTGAGAGATACAAGTCCATAATGTAGCTTTTCTAAGAAAATCTGTATCCTCTGTATACAAATCCTCTTTATCAGCAGTTGTGTAGTAAATATCCCTTTCATACCAGTTTTTTTGAGGGTATTGCTTGGCAACAAATAAAGCAGTTTGCTCTGCGTAATTATTTGTTCTAACTTGACTACCTCGTCCATGATAAATAGCAATTCTAGTCATTCTTATGTCCTGCGGAGTAGTACCAAAACCACTGGCTTCTATAACCGCTAAAATATTGTCATTATAAACAGGTTTTCCATAGCTTTTTAATGGTACTTCTTTACCATCGTAGCCAGTAGCAATTTTAGATAACACATCTGTTTTTAACTTTTTAGAATAGTATTCTCCTAGCGTTTTGTATACTTTTTTTATAGTGACATGCTTCACATCTTTAAGAATAGCATCCTCAGGTACATCAATGACTGCTGCTCCTTTCCCAGTTCCCCATTTTTTATTATCTCTCCATATTTCTTTAGCAGTTACAGTAATACTTTCAGTTTCGTTATCTTGATCGTTTTTCCAAAGTGCTACCAAAACGGAACTTTCTTGTGCTTTAAAGTTCCCTCTGTTTGCTAGAAAACCATTAATAAAGATTTTTTGCATTAGACCAACTGATTTCCAATACTTAACAGGAGCAAATAAAATATAATAGTCGTTTTCATCTCTCATAAAGTATTTTTCAAAAGACCAAACAAATTGATTTAGCAAATCTTTTGCATGGTTACTATCACCCACAAATTCATCGGACATCAATTTCCTTATATAGCTAAATTTATCTATCGATTTAACATTTCCTTCTTGAGCCCGAGCTAATTCGCTAGAATAAGGGGGATTTTCAAAACCAATAATCGCAACATTTTTGTCATCTATGATTTCTTGTAATGTATTATGTTTTCCATCTGTTTCCATTGGAATCGATAAAAACTCTTCTGCTAAAGCATCCCCACCTGTTACTAAGTTCCCCTTGTTTGCTTGTACAATTGAAAGTGGTGGTATGATAGCCCTCACCTTTCCAATATATTTGTTATACAAAACAAGCCATTCTTTTATTTCATAAGTATTCAAGATAACATGGCCTAACTCTTCTTCAGTTAAATAATGCTCTAATGCTCCTGTACCAGCACATCTATCCAAAATAACATAGTCCATATTTTTAGGAAGACTGCTAATAGCTTGACGAACAAGTTTAGTTGCTTCTTTAACATAAGGTAATGGTGTATAAAACGCTCCTAAATCTTTTCTATTTGCAGGGTCATTTAATGCGTCCATCACGGTGTCAAAATCGCTTTCGTCTCCACACCAAGGTAAGATATAGTTTTCGACTATTGAATTAGACGGTTGTTTGAGCATCTCAAACATTTGAGATTTTGTTGTTGTTTTATCGTGACGGTATATGTAGTTCGCCCACCCTAAAATGTTTGGAAAGCCAATTTCAAACTTTTGATACTCGTCTATTTGGAATAATTCACGCAATTCACGATTTTTAGGGCTCTTTGGTTGAAAAACATCAAATTCAATTACTTTTTCAGGATTAGTAGCATCTTTTAAAGTCTTCTGATTTACATTTTTTGATGCACTATTCGTATAATTTTGTAAAATTTCTAAACGATATTTAGTTGCATCATAAACACTAGCACGATTTTTATTAATATCAACTAAAACGATTTTGCTTGGTATAGGAATACCACCTTTAATCCTTAATTTAGACAGATAGTGGATAGCTTGAGTAAGCACAGCATTAAGATCAGCAATGCTATTTTTAAATTCAAACAGAGATCCGTTAACGATACCATCAGTATTTTCGATTAAAATATCTTTTTCATCAAAACCGAAATTTCTCCAGAAAAATAAATTGTCTGCTCTTTCATTTCCAGATTGCCAACTTCTATCAATAGCTAGAGGCGTCATTTTACACCTCCAACAATCAACTCATTGAGTTGAGAAACAACAGAAAAGACCTTCTCACAAAAATGTGAAAAAGTCTGTTTTAGGGCTTGACAAAAAATACGCTTGATTACATAATCAGCGTGAGCTGTGAGCTGTGAGCTGTGAGCTGTGAGCTGTGAG
>NZ_NGVM01000129.1:0-513 GCF_002238115.1 Streptococcus sp. KR
TAGGATTGGAGTGAAAAAAGATTAACTAGGAAAGAAGGAAGTATATGGAAGCCATTTATCAACGTGATTCGGATCAAGATGGATTAACTGATGCTCAAGAATTGGCGCTAGGAACCAATCCTCTTAGCGCAGATTCTGATGGTGATGGTCGTTCAGATTTATTGGAAATAGAAGAAGGAACCAATCCCTTAGAAAAGGATTTACAAGACATAGACCAAACAAGTCTAACGGAACCGTCATCAGTATTTATGGAAATGAAACAAAAGATTTCAGATATGATGGAGAGTCACTACAAGGAATTTATACAGGCTCTGATTAGTATTGAAACAGGGATTGAAAACCAACAAGACCTAGAAGACTTATATACTTACTACATGAGAACAGATGCCGTTTCTCTTTTGTCTAGTGATTTAGAAACCAGTCCTCAAGAGGTTGAAATGGAGATAGAGTTGTAGGGGAATCATGTGATTCTCCTATTTTCGTATAGATGAAAGGAGCGAGTATGGAAGTAAT
>NZ_NGVM01000130.1:0-513 GCF_002238115.1 Streptococcus sp. KR
TTCTTAGCAATGTTAGCTTTATCGCCCAATCGCACCATTGCATCACTCATGTGACCGACTTGTAAATCGTACTTGACCACATCAGAACGCACATTGGCCAGTGAAGTGGCTGTTTTGTTGACTCGTACTTGTTGGGTGTTAAAAGCTTCGTTAGCAATGTCCAAGCTACCTTTTAATTGATTAAGTTTTTCCTTTTCTTGAACATATTCATCCGCATTCTTGTGGGTATCATTGGCGAGGCGGTTAACAACATTTTGTTGTTTTTCATAGGCCAACTGGGCTTGTTTATAAGCCTGTGAGTTTTTACTGAGTTCACTATTTTGTAATCTGTACTGATCAGATAAGCTATTCAATCCTTCCTTAAGGCCTTTAAGCTTTACTTGACCAGCCTGGTTAATCTTTCCTTGAGCCTTTAGCGCATCCACATAAGAATTAGTTACCTGATTAAGGTTATGATAGTTGCGCTGTAATCCAGATAGTCCTGAATTAAGGTATTCAAATTGCTTTTCCGCC
>NZ_NGVM01000131.1:0-511 GCF_002238115.1 Streptococcus sp. KR
TCCCAGCCTACTTCTACAAAATGATGATTCGTTTTTGGAAGATGGCTCTACTCATTGAAAAAGAACATGGTTTCCTGGAGGTATCAGGACAAAGTGAGTACGCTAAAAAATTCCCTGATGAGTGTCCAAGTGTGATTGCACATTATTATCCAGATAAACTATCGGAGACGAAACTCAATAGCTATTTATCAGAATTGTCTAAGGGAGTTGAAACATGTTAAAAGATGAATTTAGACCAATTGATGGTAAAGTGCTAACGATAGGTCGTAGCCCGAAGGAGAAAATCTACATGGTTCCTAAAGCTGTTTTTGATTTACCGAAAAAAGAAAGAGCTGAGAAACTCAGCCAAATTTTCTCATCATGGCAACAGAAAGAGGATTGATTTCATGGGATTGTTTAATAACCAAGAGAGAATTAACAGAGTACAAGCTATGAAGGTTACACCTTCCCAACCAGTTCAAGAGATTGAAATGATTGTAGAGTATTTTGATAAAACGGTAGACAGTATTTC
>NZ_NGVM01000132.1:0-491 GCF_002238115.1 Streptococcus sp. KR
TTAGAGAAGCGCTTAAAAGGTCACGACAAGTCCGAATGGGATAAAATAATCGACGACTACAATCACACTCTTAAGATTGATGAAACAGGGAATATCATTGACATTTATCCATTTGAACAAGGTTATGTCGTTTCAAAAAATGGGAAATACGATGCCGACTATACTCATTTGGTTAACAAAAAGTTTGATGAACTAAAAGCACAAAACTTTGAAGCAAATTCAGCTGAATTTTGGAGTGGAGTAGCTCAAATATTCTCTGGATTGGGAGTTTACTTTGCGAGTGGCGCCCTCGAAGTTTTGAGTATCATGGCTGGTCCGCCAACAGCAGGGACAAGTATCGTAGCTGGTACGGCAGTGTCTGTATCAGGGGTACAATATGGGAATGTACTGATAGCTAGTGGAGCAGTAACTAGCTTATCAGCTATCACAAAGACGGCCTTACAAAATGGCGAAATTCAGGTTAATTATTCTAGCAACTACGACAGCTGGCA
>NZ_NGVM01000133.1:0-491 GCF_002238115.1 Streptococcus sp. KR
TTTTTCTCTGAACTGTACGATTTTGCGCCTGAAATGTAGGAATTACCTTTCGTTGTGATGTGATAAAACTTACAAGTTCTTTTTGTTATTCTTGACCTAGTTTTTATAGAAAGAAGGTCTAAGATGTTAAATAAAGTCAAAACTAAAGCCTTAATTAGTGTCGGAGCAGTGGCTGCAACTAGCTTTATTCTCATGATGGGATATACTGCTGGTCAACATTCTACTGCTAAACAAAGTCGTAAAGAGATTGAATTGGCTGCAGCTAAACTTGTAGAGGACAAACAAGCAGAAGATAAAGCCAGCATTTTGTCATCGGATACTGTAAAAGAATTTTTGACGCAGTACTATACGAAAGAAAAGCTCGGAGAAAATAATACACGTATTCAACCTTATATGACTGAATCGGCCTATTCTCAAGAATTGTCAAGTCAAAATGATGCCATGAACCAAGTGTATAAGGATTATATTTTGGATTATCATTTTGAAAAAGC
>NZ_NGVM01000134.1:0-479 GCF_002238115.1 Streptococcus sp. KR
CAGAAATTATTTCTTTGAAATTAATAAACGTAAATATGAAAATTAGGGTCTGATGACCTTCAAGTTCATTTAAATAGGTTTGAAAGGGTTATTGAACAATATAGCTAGGACATGTTCTTTAGCCATGCTTTTTTTGGGCCCTACCCTATTGTAATCACTAAAAAGTACTAATTTTACTAGTTACAATTAAGTGTTTCAGTGGCATTCCCGGCATTAATGTTCAACTACTTTTAAAGTGGATTATCCCTGATGCAAATTAAAGTATGCCTAATAAATTTATCAATGTACAAGCTAGTCCCTTTCATCATCTATTAATGATTCCGCTTAGACAAATATCAACCAAATTTGGAGAAAAGTTCCTTATCGTAACCAAAAATATTCATTTTTATTCAAGTTATCAAAGCGAATAATCAATTCATAATGAGCATCAATCTTCCCTAGCGAATCGGCTAAGCAAAAAATATTTTGAATCCCACTAA
>NZ_NGVM01000135.1:0-476 GCF_002238115.1 Streptococcus sp. KR
TATTTAAAATAGTGTATACGATAAAATATGATGATAAAGTTAATACAAGACTAATATAATTACCCGAACTTATAAAAATTGCAGCAGTCACTATTCCTATAATCAAAAAACAGAGCATCGTTATATATAATATTAAAACATTCCTTTTTTCTTGCTTTAAAAAGTTTTGATAGTTTCTTAAATCAATTTGAAATTCTTCTAACTCAATGACACGATTTAAAACATAATAAAGTAATAAGCTACTACCAATACTAATGATAATATAAGCAAGGACCAAAGACAGCAACCGAAAATCTGTTGGTACTTCCCCATTTTTACTTATACTTCTTAAAACAATATATAAAACAAGAGCAATTGAACTGTAACCAGTAATGGCAGTTGCTCCAATAGTTTTATCCTTTGTTGGATATAAAAGTTGATGATTCTCATTGTTATAATAGACAGATTTTTCCTGATATATACCTAGGACAATGAAA
>NZ_NGVM01000136.1:0-473 GCF_002238115.1 Streptococcus sp. KR
GTAGACAGATAATCCTTGTAAGTTTCTGAACTAAATAAGTGAACTGGTTTGTGTAACTCATAGTCATGGAATTTAAAGTTCATATACCCCATCACATCATCAACTTTTGTGTAATAAGTAATTCCTTTGTCATTTGTGCGAGTATGTTCTGCATCTTCCCAAGTTAGGTGGGTATAAGCTTTTGTTAATTCAAATTCATCTTGTTGAATCAAACTAGCAGATGAAAATCCTAAAAAGAAGCTCATTATAAGTAAAAGAAGAAAGACTATTCCTCCAACTATCCAGGTTACAGGATTTCCAGCCGCAAATGTAAAGAAGGAAAAGGCTGCTTTTAGTTTTTGATAGATATTTCGGACACTTGTAAGACCTTGTTTCTTTAATTTTCGAAACCGATTTTTAAAGGAACTTGGCTTATCTTTCGCTAGTTTCCATCCTTTTCCATCCTTAAAATGATGGTATCGCTCTTTTGTGTT
>NZ_NGVM01000137.1:0-473 GCF_002238115.1 Streptococcus sp. KR
CTTTAGGTCCTTGTAATGGTCCACAATCTTTCCAAGCACCGTTCACCCAAACATATAATTCTTCACCAACTAAATAGCCATCACCTTCATTTGCTGTTGAGGGTAAATTCGAAACTGATGAAACTTTGTCTTTGATTTCAAGACCAGTACCAGTATCACCTTTATCACCTTTTTGAACATTATGAACCGCATTCTCCATTTGATTACTCAAATCATTAAATTGTTGCTGAAAATCATTTAAAGTGATTGTCGGAATTACTTCACCAGTATCACTCATTAGGTTCTCTTCAATCGAGAACCCTAATGTCCCATCACTTGGAAAAATTGCCTGCGTACCATCATTCATAGTAACCCAAACTTCAATATCATAATCATCTGGAACCAATGTGTTCATGATATCCTGATTAATTGGAAAGCTTAGTGTTCCACCAAGCGGACTAGTTACAGTGGTTAAATCAATAGTTTGTTGCATG
>NZ_NGVM01000138.1:0-472 GCF_002238115.1 Streptococcus sp. KR
GGCTGAATACCTCCAAATTAATCTCGATAAGTCAAAGGTGGACATATATTAATATAATTTCGTACTTGATTGAATATATTGTCCTATTAATTACCCCCAAAATCAATAAAAAAAGAACAATCATTTTGATCATTCTTTGGATTTTTACAATTAAATGAAGTCTCACATTCCAAAAATATAATCTCGTACCTGTTGAGCTGCCCGCAAACCAAAAATTACGGTTTCCGCTATTGAGTTTCCACCAATGCGATTGGACCCATGCAGGCCACCGACCACTTCCCCAGCAGCGTACAGCCCCTGAATCGGCTGGCCGTCAGCTTTAAGGACTTGGGTTTTATCGTTAGCTTTAACTCCACCCATCGTATAATGAACAGCCGGCGCAATGTGAATTGAATAATATGGTGGCGTATCAAGCACGTGCATACCGGTCTTTCTACCAAAGGCAATGTCCATCCGATCGGAAACCGATTGA